>NZ_JXSL01000022.1 GCF_000829825.1 Paramagnetospirillum magnetotacticum MS-1
TGATGGCCGGGCCGTAATACTCCACCAGCACCGTGCTGGGATGGTCCGCCGTCGCCTCCTGGACGATCCGCGCCCACAGGGCATGCCCGGCATCCATCACCGGCGCCAGCATGGCGGCGGCGCAGGACGGGATGTGCCCGACCGGCGCCAGTGCCGACCACAGGGCGACGGCGTTGTTGTCGTGGGGATTGTCCGGCTCGCGGATGGACATCAGGATGTCGCCATAGCCAGCCCCGTCCATGTGGGCGCCGGGATAGTAGAAGGCCCCGGCCACCCGATCCGCAGCCATGGAAGCGGTGGGCCGGGCTTCCAACCAGGCCCGGCCCTCGGCGATAGCCATCTCCCGCTCCAGCCGTTCGTGGGCACTCCTGCTGCAGCCTTGTCATCGGCCAGGCCGGTGTTGTCATTGGCCCCCGGCAGGGGTGTCATGACTTCCAGCACGAACTCCGCCATGGCGTTGTTCTGGATGTCGCGGACGCCGGAGATCAGCTCCCGCTTGCTCGGGCGGTGGCCGATCTTGGCCTGGAAGACCTCGGCCTTGACGATGACCGCCTCCAGCTTGCTCAGGTTGTATCCGTCCAGCAGGCGCCGCGCGTCGCTCAGGTGCAGCACCGCCACCCGCATGGCCCAGCCCACGTCCTCGGCGTCGATCCGAGCGTCCCCCTTGCCCAGCAGGACGTGGTAGATGGCGGCATATTTGAAGACCCGCCACATGACGCGCCGGAAGAAGCTGGCGGGGATGGAATGGTGCTGCTCGAAATGATGGCGGAAGCCAGCTTCGAATTCCGCCTCGGCCTCGGGCGTCACCGTGTAGAGGGGATGGAGCGGTAGGGCGGCGATATTCTCCCATGCCGCCTGCAGCGGGGCCAGGTTGCCGGCCTCCTCGACACGGTAGATCGGGAAGCGATGGGGCGGACGGGCTGGATCCGCTTCGCCGATGACAATGCCGAACCTTTGCATGAAGCCGTCCAGCATGCTCTCGGCCGAGACGATGGTGGTGAAGGTCTCGAACACCGTGGTGCCAAGGATGACCAAGGCCGGTTCCTCGACCTCAATGGAGCCCTTGGCGGTGCGCCGGGCCAACGGCTTGCCGTCATGGGCGCGCAGCAGGTATTCCCGCATCTCCTCGGCGTAGGACTGGGTCTCGATCCGCCGCAAGAACTGGCCCCATTCATCCTGCAGCCACAGGCCGCGATTGTGCGCGGCCAACTCCTCGATGAAGCGTGCGGAGGTGGTGGTCTCGGGGAACAGCCGAACCGGCATGACGCGAGCCAGCATCGAGGCGGTCTTGGTCTTGCCCGCCCCGCTGGGGGCCAGAAGGGTCGACCACAGATCCGGCTTCAGCCTGGTGCCCGCCACCTCGATCTCCACTCCCCGATCCAGCAGGTAGGCCGCCATGAAGTGCAGCACCATGAAGGCGGGCAGTTCCAGGGGGAAGTCCGTGGTCCGTTCGAACAGGCTGACCGCCCGGTCCAGCAGGCTCCCTGGCGGCATGATGGTAAGACCCCGCCAGGTGGTCGAGGGCGTCTTGGCGGCCAGCAGGCCGCGAAGGGCTTCGGTCTGCTCAGCCCCCAATCGCCTCTCGCCGATCAGGTCCAGCAGGCTCAATTGCACCGGCTTGACGGTAGACGGCGTCCGCTTCCTCGCTCGAAGTATCTTCGGCATGGTTCTCTCCCTCCCTGGGGCGGACGGTCTTGCCCGCTGGTGTCGACCTATGCCCCCGTCGGCGGGTATCAAGTCGGGAGGGAAGATTTTTTGCTGCCGCCGTGGCCCCCCTACCGTCAGCGCCAGCGGATTGGGCGAAACCCTAGGCACACCGCGCCTCACGGGGCGATTTTGGGCCGTCTGCAGTGCGTCTACAGCCCATCGGCACTTGGGTGCGGTGGGGAACCGGCCGGACGCAGCGACCGCCAAGAGTCAGGCGGAGGCTGGCCCGTTATCCACGGCCTCAACGAGGGCAGATGTCCGGCGGGGGCGATCTGATCGCCCCTCCGGTTCAACAATAAACGCGAACAGCGGTTCCTTCCCTCTTTGGGGTCCAGGGCTCTCCCTGGCATACGGTCGGCATTCGCGAAGAGAATCCCGACGGCGTAGGTGCCGCCTTTTAGGCGAGCTGGCTCTTTTTTGCCTTTTCCCCATTGACCTTCCCTTTTTTCGCTCGATGTCGACGGCGGGGCGATTTCGCAGGGAGGGCGTCATGGCGGACAACGACAACAATGGCGGAGGCGGCGGTCCTATGTGCATCCTTCGCCATGGGCGGAAGTCACATACGTGGGGGGAGCTTCGACAGGCTACGCAGCACACCGTCCGGGATCCGGCCGTAAGCTGGTTGGGAGGCCGCCCGCGATCTCCGCCTCAAGGCCGAACAGGATGCCATCCGGGCACAGATCGAGCGGCAGGGGGCCGAATACGCCACCCTGCTGGCCCGGAAGGCGCAGCAGGCCGCCGAGGAATCCCGCAAGGCCACCATCGTCGCCAGGACGGAGGTCGAGGAATCACGGCGCCGAGCGGTCCAGGCCGAACAGGATCAGCTTGCCCTGCTCGCCAATGTCAAAGGCGAACGGGATACGGTCGAGGATGACAAAAGGGCCTTTGGCATTTTCGTGAAGGCCCATGGCATCGAGAGGGAGTTCGACCAATGGCGGGCCGACACCAAGGCCGTCGCCGCCCTGCGACAAAACAAGGGGCCGGAGTGGGGCCAGTATGAAAAATCATTGGCGGCCTATGCCACCGACCTCAATCAATACGGCACCCTGCGCGATATCATCGTCCGCCGGGCGGATCGGCATCTGCGCTTCCTGCTGGAGGTTGGTGCCATGGCCCTGGGGCATTCCTCGATCATCCGCAATCCTGCCCGCCTGGTCACCGATGGCATTGCCGCCTGGCTGCGGCTCGTCGGCGGGAATGATCTTGTCCAGCGGCACCGCACCGTCGTCGGCTGGATGCGGGAGATCTGGGCCGCCGTGGTCGATGCTGCCATCGAGGAGCCGCAGCGGAACAGGGGGCGAGAGCGGTGATAAAGGTCGCAGACTTTCCCAATGGCGGCTGTCGGTCGCATAGCCGTCAGACGCAACGTGGGGGCAATCGCCCGGACATGACCCGACGCGGCCATTCAGTTGCTCGTCGCCCAGGTTCTCTCGGCAGTGGTGAACCAGTTTCCAAGGGATTCGAATGTCGTCACCGCGCACTCGGCGGCCTTCTGTTGCGCGGCGGGGTTTGCATCCAGCTGCTCGGCCATCCGGGTCTGGAACTGACGCCAGTGGGGGCCTGCACCGTCGCCATGGAAATTGTGGAATGAGGTCGCAAGCCCGGAAAGCACCCCCAGGCAATGACTGATCCGGCGCATGACCACCTGACCGCCCAAGGTCGCCCCCTCGAGAACATAGACCATGCCAAGCCCTTCTCCCCAGCTTTCCACCGTGGGAATCGCCGGACTGAGGGGCAGGGCTGCCACTTCCATATCGCTGAAGCCCAAGGCTACCAGATCATGCACCAGGGCTGGTAGCTTTGGCCGGATCCCCATGGTCTCGGCCAGATGGGGGAATTTGGCGTAGAGAAGCTCCTCGCTTGGCCGATAGAAGCCGTAGATGACGGCAAGGGCGTTGCGGTACTGCTGCGGTGTGACGCGCCCCTCGCTGAGCGGAAGCATCAGAGGATGGCGCTCGATTTCGGCATGAAGGTCGCGGGTCGCGTGCCGCAGTAGGGCCAGAGTGTCGACGCCCCGGAGGTTGCGTTCCGGTGCGGCTTGATGTTCCGCCTTTGCCGCTGCGGGAAGGGCGAACTGGACCGTCGTTCCCCGATCCGCAATCGAGGTCAAAGAAATTCTTCCACCCAGCTGTTCGATGATCCGGTGGCACAGGGACAGGCCAAGGCCGATCCCCCTGCTTTGCTCGGCGGGACGCAGGGTCTCGAACAGATTGAAGACGCGTTCGTGATATTCGGGCTCGATGCCGATTCCATTGTCGCCCACGGAGATCGTCCAAACGTCCTCGCAGCGCTCGGCCCAAATGTTCACTTCCGCTCCCCTGTCCGGGGATCGGAATTGCAGCGCGTTGTCGATCAGGCTTTGAAAGACGAACTGTATCCCCCGCTGATCGCCGAGAACCTCGGGCAGATCGCCCAGGACCCGAACCACCGCGCCCACGGACCGGATCTCCTCGTCCATCTGCGCAAGGACCGGCGCCAACGCATCGGCCAATTGCAGGGGCCTCGGCGCAATCTGGGAATGACCAAACTCGGAATAGGCCAGGAGCCCCTTGAGACGCAGATCCATACCCTCGGCGGTGTCGCGCATCTGTTCCAAGATGACCTCTCCACCCCCGTCGAGGTGATCGCGCAAATGGCGCCGGATCTGCTGACAACCGATCAGAATCCGCCTGGGGCTTTCGCGCAGGTGATGCGACGTCACCCAAAGAAACCGTTCGACCTCGCCGTTCAGAGTCTTGATCCGCCGGTTCTGCCGCAAGATCACCTTGGTCATGGCCGTCGCGAGCGCGCCAGCCACCTGGATCTCCCAGGAAAGCCAGCGTGCCGAATGGCCGTGCTTTTGCTCGACCCATCGTTCGAAGGAGCGGCGCGGCAGATAGGTGGTGCCAGTGCTGTCCATGGTCTTTTCCGGACGGCCGCCCCAATTAATCTCGCGGATCACTTCGGGACGGAACCACAGCAGCGCCTGGTCGCGATTGTCTCCAATGAAGGTCGCCAAAACGCCGCTGGCCTCCTTGGCGTGACTGGCGAAGGCCGGAAAGATCGAGGAGATACAATCGGTGGACACCACGGATCCAGCCGAATAGGCCCGCAGCCATTCCATCAGGCGCAACACGTCGTCGGGTGGCGGAGTTTGCCCGATCAGTCTGGTGGCGATTTCCCGGCGTTCGTTCAGGTAGACGATGGCGGCGCCGGTGCAGTTGGCAAACATGTCGGTCGCCACCAGGGGTGGCTCCGACATGGCGTCTACGAAGTCATCGGCTCCCGCCAGCTTACTGAGGAACTGGGCGTGGCGACTGCTGTGCTCCACCAGGGCCTCGGCCTCTCCATGCAGTGACAAGGCCATCAAACGCAGCGAGAAGGCACTTACCAGGCTCTCCACATGCTTGCGGGTGGTGAAGGGGGCCCTGTGGGATTGGCGATGATGTCCGACCACCAGCCCCCAAAGTGCGCCATCCTTGAGAATGGAGATGGTCATGGCGCCATCGACCCCGAGATTGCGCTGATACAGGTTATGGATCGGCGAAACGCTTCGGTAATGGCTGTATCCGATGTCGAACGGCTTGCCCGTGAAAGGATTGAAGTTCGGCACGATGGCAACCGGATCGCAATCGCGGACCGGAACCCAGCGGGCGGTGACGTGCAGATAAAGCCGTCTCGCCTGGGACGGAATGTCCGAGGCCGGGAAATGCAGTCCCATCAGGGATTGCTCCCAAGTCTCGTCCAAACTTTCGGCGATCACATCTCCATGGCCCTCGTCATCGAACTGATAGAGGAGAACCCTCTCGAATCCGGTGGCATCGCGGACGGCCCAGACCAGCGCGTTGCCAAGCTCCGTCAGGGACCGCGCCGACTGGAACTGGCCCAGAACGTGGGCGGATTTGAGAGCCAGGATCGATGCCTGCGGCACCGGGGATTCAGGGCAGTCCACCTCGAATTCCACGAAGATGACGTCATCGCCACGGAAGCAATGGATTTCCCGCCAGCCCAGATCCGGAAGCTCCGCCATCACCGTGACTTCATGGTGCGATTCCGAGCGGATCAATTCACGGATGCCATCCATCACCGCAGGCGGCAGCCACTCGGCGACGGCCTCGCCATCAACGGAAGGACAGGCGTCCTTCAAATTCTCGCTGACCGCCAGTATCCCGAAACTGGGGATCGACAGGGCCAGGATCACGCCGTGGGGCTGAATCGTTCCCGGTGCATGGATGGGTTCTCGCGAGCAAGCTTCGCCTGTCAACTTAATGGCTGTGGCAAGCCCCTTTTCACCTGTATTCAAGATGCCCTCGCTACGCATCACCCTTCACCCTGATGCGGGGGGAACGTCATGAAGAAGGTACTACCAAGGCCCACTTCGGATTCAATCCAAATCTTACCGCCGTGATGTTCGACGATCCTCTTGCAGATTGCCAAGCCGATTCCAGTGCCGTCGTATTCGTCCTGAGCCACTAGCCGCTGGAACACCATGAAGGCTCTTTCCCGATCTTCGGGAGCAATACCGATCCCGTTGTCCTTAACCCACAGGAGATAGTCACCCGCCTCCTCACGCCACCCAATTTCAATCTGTGGTGTCCGTTCTGATGGGATGTATTTGATCGCGTTTCCGATCAGGTTTTGGAAAAGGCGCACCAGTTCGCCCGGATCGCCCATCACGCTGGGCAGCCCTTCGGTAGTAGAGACTTCGGCCTTAGAATCTCTGATATTCACTTCCAGATTGGCGAGGGCCTCACCGACAGCCTCTCGCAGATGGACTGTGACGGATCCCTTGCCCTTTCCGGTTCGGGAAAACTGGAGCAAATCATTAATAAGACGGTCCATGCGCTTGGCTCCGCCGACCGCATAGTCAATAAACTCTTTGATATCGCCTGTTAGCTCTGCCCCGAGTTTCCTCTCCACCAGCGTCAGATAACTGGTCACCATTCTCAAAGGCGCTCGGAGATCATGGGATGCTACATATGCGAACTGCTCCAACTCGGCATTGGTTGCCTTGAGCTGTTGTGATTGTGTCTCCAGCATCCGGTTGGCTTCGGCAATGCGCTGCTCCGCCTTGCGCCTGTAGGTGATGTCCTCCTTGACCGCCACATAGCGCGCAATGTTGCCGTCGTCGTCATAGATTGGAGAAATGGAGATCAACTCCCAATGCTGGGTTCCATCTTTCTTGCGGTTCAGAAGTTCTCCCGTCCAAATTTGACCTGACGCAATGGCAGACCATAACCGCACGTATGTTTCCAGAGGGGTTTGTCCCGAGGACAGAAGCCGGTTGTTCTGTCCAATAACCTCCTCAGGGCGATACCCGGTCACCGTACAGAATTGCTCGTTTACGAATTCTATGGTTCCTTCGGTATCGGTGATAACCACTGATACCGGGCTTTGCTCGACGACTTTCGACATCATGCGCAACTGCATGGCGGCGTTGGCTTTGGCGGTCACATCGGAGCCGCTACCGCGATATCCTTTGAAGTGCCCGTCGTAATCAAACTGCGGTGAACCGCTGATGGAAATCCACTTCGCCGTTTCGTCGCCGGTCTTGATCCAGTAATGGAAATCGCGGAAAGGACGATGAGCGGTAAGGTCAGCGATATGGGCTTCCCATTTAGGGGATTCGACCTCATGGGTGTCCGACACAATATCCCATCGACGTTTTCCCAGGAGAGAATCCGAAGCAATGCCGATGATTGCGTCGAAAGAATCTGAAAACCAACTGAACCCATGATTTTCGTCGGATTCCCATACCCAATCGGTGGTGCCCTCCACCAGAGATCGGAATCGCTCTTCGCTCTGCTCCAGTTTGGCAGCTGCCTGCTTCTGGGTGCTGATATCCTGGGCGACCCCGAGATAGCCGACAATCCGGTTATCCTCGGCATATACCGGGGTGGTAATTAGAGACACTGTCAGATGCCGTCCGTCGCTGCGAACATAGGTCCATTCACGCCGGTCATGCCCCTCTCGCCCCGCCTTTTCAACAAAGACGCGGAAACCGGAGATCGGAATTCCCAATTCATCGGCCAGCTCTCGTCCTCTTGCCTCTACCTCTGCGGCCAAATGGAAGCGAGCCGGAGTCTCCTTATGAACCAATGACTGGGCCTCATAGCCCAGCATGTTCTCAGCGCCACGGTTAAATAGGGTGATGACGCCATCCGGATCGGTCGCGATGATCGCGACCTCGGAACATGCCGCCAGAATATCCTGGAGCTGACGGTTGAGCCGACGAATAGACTCTTCGGCTTCCATGGAGGTGGTGATGTCCTCCTTCACTGCCAAATAGTGGGAAATCCATCCCTCCGCGTTGACGAGGGGGGAGATATGGGCGCGTTCCCAGTACATTTCCCCATTCTTGCGGACATTGTGGAACAGCCCTGACCACGGATGGCCTGCAGTGATTTGGTCCCACATCGCCTTATACTCTTCATCGGTGGTCGCCCCCGATTTGAGAAACCTCGGATTTTGCCCAATGGCTTCCTCGGCGCTGTAGCCAGTCGTCCGGGTGAATGCGGGGTTTACGTATTCGATCAGGCCATTCCGATCGGCGATAATCACTGACGCCGGGCTTTGCTCGATCGCCAAAAACAGTCGGTTGCGTTCTTCGGTGATGCGACGGCGTTCGGTGACATCGTGGATCAGGGAATACAGCAGGGTTCGCCCGCCGACTTCCAGTGGTCCGGTATGGACCTCCACATCCCGGATTTCACCGGAAGCCAAGAGATGTTGGAAATTGAAATGAGAACGTTGTTCTCGTTTGGCATTCTCCATCTCATGAGCGATGAGGTCTGGGGAAAGCGTGTTGATTTGGCGGATGTTCATGGTCCGCAGGCGATCCATGTCCCAGCCATAGAAATCGGCGGCGGTGGGATTTGCATCAACGATGGTGCCATCGGCCGGATCGACCAGCAGCATAGCGACCTTCGACGCAGTGAACAGAGCATGATAGCGGCTCTCGCTCTCTTCCATTCTTACGAGGGCCTGTTTTAGTTCGGCTGTCCGCTCGAAAACCTTCGCTTCCAGTCCTTCCTGTGCCTCTTGAATCCTGTCCATCATGACGTTAAATGACATGCTGAGATGGGCGATCTCGTCAGTGCCAGAGACGACAACACGGTGATCGGACAGGCCTGATGAAATGACTTCGGAGGTAATTGTATTTAGAGATTGCAGAGAAGTCGTAAGCCTTACTCCTGCAATCCGACTGAGCCTCAACACCAGAAGGAACGCTCCCATAGCCGCCAAGGCCAGTAGCAGGAATACCTGAGAACTGCCATGCCCCGCAGCATTTGGGGGTTCGCGCCAATCGATGTGCAGCTTGATATCGGCCAGGAGCTTCGCGACGGGCAAGGTGACGCGGATCGTATCACCGGAAGCGTCAGCGATATTCTCGATCTCGTAATTCAGTGTGGCAGACCCATGAAGCGGCAATTTGGCGAGAGGCAACCGATAGGTCAGGCTTCCCTCTGGAGCATCTGTCCGATCATAGGCCAGCATCTCCGATGCCAGCACATAGGCCCCTTGCGCATTCGCGATTACCGTGGCGGTTGACTTCCCCGCAACGAGGGCAGCGGTCAGCCACTCCCGTTCCTGACCAGACAGATCATTGCCGCCATTTGTGGCGATGGTCCGCCCCGCGTAATCGGTAAATACAATATCAACAGGAATTCCTTGGATTTGCCGCATTCCGCGCAGGAACGGGATGAGATAGGTTTCCTTTCCAGCGCTATCGACCAGGGCATTGGCGATCAAAGAGTTTTCGGACAACGAGGCGATGCTACTGGTGATGAAGGTGATAATGCCGCCAATTCGTTGAGCCTCGTCGGAGGCATCCCTTTCCATGTTGAGCCGTGTCTGCGTCTCGACCTGACGGAGCAACAGTGTCCAGGCCGTTCCTCCGACTACTAAGATCACCAAGCCAGACAATAGGGCGGCCACCAGCGAGATCCGCAGGGATAGACTGCTGCTGAACCACAATCGGAGCTTAGCCAAAAACATGAAATTCCCCTATGGCACCGGCACTAGAACGCCGTCGGTTCGGTACCGTGCCATCAAAAGATCGGCAGCCCCCAACGCTTCGTGACGATCTGCCGTGAAAGGCTGATCGAATTTCCTCACCAACCCATGATAATTCGTCACCCTCTCAAGAGTATCCCGGACGCTGGCACGATCTGTAGTCCCTGCCATGTTGATGGCACGGGCAATAATGTGGGTCAGGTCATAGGCGTGGGCGAATCCCACTGGCGAGACGATGTCTTCGACCTTGCTGATGCCGAACAGCTTGTTGGTGGTCTTCAACACCGAATCGACCTTAGTCTTGTCGGCCTTGAAGAACGAGAAGGTCTGGATCACGGTGAAGTCCACCGCCTGCATCGCGTCTCCCGCCACCTCAACAAGCTGGCCTCCGGTTACCCCCCAATGGGAAATGATGGGAATGCGACGTTCCTTGGGCAGGGCCGCCATCTCCTTGATCAAGACGGAGGCCTGATCGTCATTGGCGATCATGATGATGGCGTCAGCCCCGGCGTTCAGAAGGTGCTCGTACTTGTCGATTACGCTCTTATCTTTCCAATTGAACCATGTTGTGGCCGCGATGGGAGGTGCCCCACCGCTGGCGATATAGCGTTCCGCCGCCGCCAAGCCGGAACGGCCCCAAGCGGTATTGACCAACAGCAGGCCAACCTTGCGTGCTCCGATCTTGCGGGTGTGATCAAACATGAACGGCATCGCCAAGCTGTCCCGCAGGGAAAGGCGGAAGCTGTAATTGGGCACCATGCCGTTATCGATAATGGGGTCAGCTGAGGACCACGGAGCCAGGAACAGGGTCTTGGTATCTCTGAGAATAGGGAGTTCCTCGATCACCACCGGGCTAAAGCGTCCGCCAAAGACGGCGACCAAGCCGGGCATCTCGGCGAAAGATTTGATATTGTCGATGCCTCGGGCGGGCATGGACCGATTGTCCTTGGCCACCAGTTGCAGCGGCCGACCACCCAAAACCCCACCAGCAGCATTGATCTCATCGATGGCGGTAAGGATACCTTTTTCTATGGCTTGACCGCTGGTGCTGTAAGCCAGCCCCATTTCGGCGTCGAGTCCAAGAAGCACGGGGGATTTCGGTTCAGCACCCGAAACAGAAGATGCCAGCATAGCCAATGCGATAGCCATTACGCTGAGTGTTTTCATTATCCCCCTCCTCGGACATCGCAATGCCGTCGTGCTTGGACAGGAACTAGTCCAAAAACCTTTTGAATTGGTCAGTCCAATCAAACTTTCGCGCACTCCCTATACGCCTTTTGTATAAACAAATGTTTTTGTCTAAAGTTAACGGGCCGTAAATAGCTATGATTTTTTGGCAGCGCACAAATTCAAGAACGGGTTCCGCGTCAGGGAGTGATCGGTCAGGTGTGTGGCCGGATTTGGCACAACGGGGCCATAGCGGACTTTCCCGCCGAATGGCGGCAATGCGGCATGTCATTCAACTGGACGATGTCCGCCTTGCGCCCCGGATGCGCCCCTCATTGGTCCCGGCGGCGGGGCGCAGTTGCCTCCGGAAGGGACAAAAAGCAAGAAGGCTCGGACCATGTGGTCCGAGCCTTCCTTGATTTGGTGGAGCCGAGCGGGATCGAACCGCTGACCTCCTCATTGCGAATCAGAAGACAGGGACATTCTTCCTCTGAGACCACTTCTAGGAAACCTTAAGGTTTAAGCCATGGAAGGCGCTAAAATGCTGGCCTTCTAAGCTGACCACTTGTTTCTATTGTCCCGTACATGCTAGAGAATTGAGCTATTCCTAGGCATCCAGATACGTCTGAGCTTGTCCCAGGATTGTCCCAGGACTGTGACAGAGGGATGGCACACATGGCTAAGCTCAACAAGGTGAACCTAACCCAGCGCATGGTGGACACCCTCAAAATCCCAGAGGAAGGCGAGAGCCTGATCATGGATGAAAAGGTGCCAGGACTGGGTGTCAGGATCAGGGACACAGGCAAGGCTAGCCTACTACCTCAACAAGAAGCAGTCGCTGTTCATCATTGCGCGGTCTGAGACGCCTAGTTCCCCTGAATCCGATTCAAGGCTAAGAAGTTCTTAGGTTCCGTGATCACCCCGCGCCTTGGCGCATAGACAGCCGCGCTGTGGCTGAGGTGTTTGGTAAGCAGCATGGGCATGTGCTGCGTGACATCGCTGAAATCAGTAAAAATTTACAGGCTCCAAATTTGGAGGCTGAGTGGTTTCGTGAGTCAACCTACGTTGGAGACAACGGTAAGACCCTCCCCTGCACCAACCTGACCCGTGATGGCTTCATGCTGTTGGTCATGGGGTACACGGGGAAGGATGCTACCCGCTCCTTCAATACCCAGCGGAACGCAGTGGAGCGTACAGACCATCCGAGTGGTCACCATCGATGACCAGCCGTGGTTCGTGGCGATGGATGTGTGCCCTGTTTTGGGTCTGGCACAGCACAAGGGTAGTTACGCGCACCATCTCCAGCGCCTGGATGTGACTGAGCGGAAAAGCACCCCCAGGTCAGAATTAGGGTACTCCCCTGGCGCAGGTATTTCGATTATTTCCGAAAGTGGCCTAAGGATGGGTTCAGCTATCTCCAGAACGCAGCTACCCATAATGCCGACATCGATAAGATGGTTCGCATCCTGAGCTATCGGACGGCTACCGGCGACGCCACCATGAAGGACTGGAAGAAGCTCCTTACCACCGTCCAGGGAGCTAACCGGCGATGATTAAGTATCTCGTGGCTAGCTTCGATTCTGAGGACAACACAGGCCGGTTAATCACCGTGCATGGCCTTAGCGTCGATACCAAAGAGTATGGGCCTGTGGCTCGTATGTATGGCGACAGCGTCGATCTGATCCAGCTTGCTAGGAAGCATGGCCTTCCGGCGGCCCCCAAGGTCGGAGGCAAGTGATATGGCTGAGATCTTGAAGCCCCCTTTCATCCCCGTTGAGGTATCCCGTGGGATTATCATTATGAAGCCTAACTACACTGGTCTACTCCAGACGTTCAGCTAACCCTCATTGAGATGGACTAGAGCCTAGCTGTCCCGGGATTGTCCCAGCGGGTTATGGAGGGACTGAACATCCGTTCCATATCTGCTGGGATTGTCCCAGGATTGTCCCAGACAAGAAAAAGGACCTAGCCATTTCTAGCTAAGTCCTTGATCTAACTGGTGGAGCCGAGCGGGATCGAACCGCTGACCTCCTCATTGCGAACGAGGCGCTCTCCCAACTGAGCTACGGCCCCGAAAAGGGAAGCGCGATAATGTTCAAACCGCTGCGGCCTGTCAAGCCGCTACCATCGCATCTGGCCGCCCAGGGGCTTTGATTTCTGCATGCCGCGCTTGGTCACCAGGACCCAGTCGTTGAACTGCATGTAGCGGGGCGCCAGGAACTGGTAGATATCCCTGATCTTGTTGGTGTTGTCGTCCGAGCGGACGATGAACACCGTCTTCCAGATCTGGATGAAGTCCTCCCAGGGCAGCAGGCGGCAATGCAGCGCGTCGCGCACCTGGCGGATATAGCCGATCTGGTTGTCGATGTTCTTCAGCATGGCCAGGATTTCGCCGGTCTGGGCGTCCACCTGATCGAAATAGTCCTGAAAGACCTTCAGCGCCCGCTGCGACAGGCGTCCCACCTGATCGGTGGTTTCGATCATGGAGCGGTCGGCGCCGTAGATGCGGCGCAGGGCCTGAAGCTTCTCGTCGATCTTCTGCACTTCGGAGAAGGTGTCGCGCAACGCCTCGATATAGGCCAGTTCCTTGGCCAGGGTCTCGATATAGCGCACCACCTCGTCACGGTTGTTACGGCCCAGGCCCAGTTCTTCCGCCGCCTCGGTGAAGGCCAGCTGGACGTTCTTCTTGACCTGGGGGTCCTCAGCCACCTGGGCCAGTTCCGAGACGTTGCTGATGACGTGTTCGTTGCCGGTCAGCCAGGTGACCAACTGCATGGTCAGGCGCTGATAGGCGATGCGCCGGTGGCGGTCCTGGGGCTCCCACGAGGCTTCGCGGGTGGTGACTTCCTTGGGCAGCTTGTCGCCGGGACGCAGGCCGCGCACGAATTGCAGGGCCTCGGCCACCTTGTCCAGCATCTTGAAATCATGCTGGTCGTCCTTCATGCCGAATTCCCGCTTGATACCGTCAAAGGCGAGGACCGCCTCATTGGTGGCAAGCTTGAGAACCGCCACGGGCTCTCCGGTATCGGTCAGACGGAAATAGAGATCCTCGAAGGACGTGAAGAATTTGTGCTCGAAGGAGACTTCTCCTTCGATCGCCGCCGAATCCTTGCCCTTATCGTCATCAGCCATCTATGTCGCTCACCCCTGGCAGCGCTCCCCCCGGCCACGCCACCGCCCCGAAATGCCTATTCTAAAGCGTGATGCCTTAAATGTGCATCACGCTTTAGCTTCATTTGCTTTGCCCTCGCCGGGCGGGCGCCTCCGCGCCCTTGGCCGCTCGCTCAATGCTCGCATCAGAGCCGCGCCTCATATTTGAGGCTCGGCACTCTAAAGCCGAACCAGTATGCCGGGCCTTCCCGCCTTGAACAAGAGTTGGTCAACCTTGCGCGTCAATGAAGAGGTGGCCCGAGCGGCCGTGGATGTAGCCGTTGGCGAATTCCGCCCCAGGGCACAGATCGGACAAAAGGTCCTCGGCCTCTTCCTCACCAGTCTTGCCCGCCAGGACGGAGCGGAACAGGGCGGCCACCGCCACCATGTCGCAGGTCTGTGGCCACAGGCGGAAACGCTGGATTTGGCGCGCCGCCAATCCCCTCACATCCCCCAGCAGGTCCATGGTGTGATAGGACATGGTCTGGGTGCCGTTGACCGCCAGGAAGGGCACTTCGTCCAGGGTCTCCACCGCCATGCCGTCGGGATCGTCGGCGCAGACGTATTGGCAGCCGTCCTTGGACAGGTTGCGGGCCCTGGCGGCATAGCAGCGGGCCGAGATGGCCAGCGGCAGCCGTCCAAAGGCCTGTACCTCCACCTCCATGGCGGTGGAGGCGGCCAGACAGGCCACGGCATCGGCGGACAATTCGGCGGGCAGGCAGACGCGCACCGCCCCCATGGCGGCCAGCGAGGCCAGGGTGCCCTCGTTATAAATGTTGAGCAGCGGCCCGGCGACGAAGGGCCGCCCATTCATCTGCGCCGCCACCGAAATGTCGTTGGCCTCCACCAGGATGCCGTCCGTTTGCGCCAGTTCGCGGGCCTGGGCGATCTCGCGGTCGCTCATGATCAGGGCGAGCGACGACAACACCACTTCCTTGCCCGCACCGGCCAGACGCTCGACCACCTCGGGAATGAAGGGCTCGAAGAACGGCGTGCGCTTGGAGCACACCACCTCGCCCACATGGACGCTATCCACATCGGCCTCGTCGGCCACGCGGAAGTAGAAGTCGCGCAACGCTTCAGGCTTCCAGTTGAACAGAACCGGGCCGAGAGTAAGCTTCGGAATTGAGGTCATCGCCAAGCCTTCTCATAGGCGCCGGTGGTCTGCTTGCCGCCTTCGGTGATGCGGTCCAGATCGATGTCGGGCAGCGGTTTGCCCGCCATCACGGCGTCCACTCCGGCGCGGAAGGCCTGGACCACGGCGGCCACATAGGCGCGGCCGCGCTGGCGGCCCTCGATCTTGAAGGCGGTGACCCCCGCCTTGATCAGATCGGGCAGCATGGAAAGCGTGTTGAGCGAAGTGGGCTCCTCGAACAGATAGCTGGCCTTGTCATGGGCGATGAAGCGGCCCTTGCACAAGGTGGGATAGCCCGCCGCCTCGTCATGGGCAAATTTGTTGATGGTGAAGCCACCCAGTTCCGAGGTGATGCCCTGGGGGGTCTCGGTATAGCGCACCTCGCCCGCGGGCGAGCAGACGCCGTTCATGTTGGGCGACTGACCGGTTACGTATGACGACAGGGCGCAGCGTCCCTCGGCCATGACGCACAGTCCGCCGAAGACGAAGACCTCGGTCTCGACCGGGGCGATGCGGGGGTTGAGCGCGGCGATTTCTTGGACCGTCAGCACGCGGGGCAGCACGACGCGCTTCACGTCGAAACGTTCGGCGTAAAAGCGGATGGAATCGGGATTGGAGGCGGCGGCCTGCACCGACAGATGCAGCCTCAACTCCGGATGGGTGCGGTGTGCGTGCTCGATCAGTCCGATATCGGCCAGAATGGCGGCATCGGCCTTGAGTCGGGCGGCGTCGGCCACCGCCTGATGCCAGATTTCCGGCTTTCCGGCGCGGGGAAAGGTGTTGATGGCCACCAAAACCTTGGCGCCCCGCTCATGGGCATAGGCGATGCCTTCGCCCAGTTCCTTGCGATTGAAGTTGAGGCCGGGGAAGTTCCGCGCATTGGTCTCGTCGCGAAAGCCCACATAGACGCAATCGGCCCCGGCATCCACGGCGCTTTTCAGTGCCGCCGGGGTTCCGGCCGGGCAAACCAGTTCGGGACGGATCAGAGGGGCGACCGATGCCATCTTAAGCCGCTCCTCCACGCCGAGCCGCCTTGCGCAACTGCTTCAGTTCGCCTTCCAACTGGGCGATGCGGGCCCCTTGATTGGCATTGTCCTTGACGGCGGGCGCGATGATGGCGGCGCGCAGAGTCTCGAAATCCTCGCGCATACGGCTCATCAGCCCCACGGCGGCGCCCGCCAGCCCTTTGAAGGGCCGGGCCAGCGGTCCCAATTCCTGGCTGATATCCTCGATCAGGTCGATCCCGGCCCCGTCGATGGCGTTTCTGAGCGCCACCACCACCTCGGTATCGCCCTCGATCACCAGACGGCGCGAGAAGAACAGGGCATCGCCGTCCACCTTGCCCTCGGCCAGCGCGATCAGCATTTCCAGCGGACCATGGATGGTGGCGGCCACCTCGCCCGGTTCGATGGACCGGCGCACGGTGAGGCGCGGGTCTTCCGGGTTGGGCTCCAGCAGGATGACGAAGGGCAGGTCGACGGGGTCGATGCACACGGCCTTGTCGGAATAATCGGCCATGCGTTCCAAGATATCGGGATGGCGGCGGCGCACCACGCCCAGCATGGCGTCGAACAAGGGCTGGAGCGCCGTGGGGCGGAGCGGCTTCAAGACCATGCCCAGCAGCAGCACCGGCGAAAAGGGCGGCGTTACCGGAACTGCCCCGGTCCTGGCGTTTGCGTGCGTCATACTGTGCGGCCCTTTTCCCAAGAGACAGGCGTTCTGCCTGCCGGTGATAGCCCTCCTCATCGACCGGCGTCAAGCAAACGACACAGAAGTCGGCGCGAGTAGGACTTGGCAGAAGCCTTCGCCCTGGCTAACCTCAGGCGGGTCAGCACAGGAGAGGGCCGCCCAATGAACATCGATGTCGATCTGAGCCCGATCACCGCGCTCATCATCGACGATTCGCGCTATGCCCGATCGTTCATCAAGACGGCTCTGCAATCCTTCGGAATCAAGACCATCCTCGAAGCCGGTGACGGGCCGACCGGCCTCGAGATTCTGGGCCAACAGCCTGTCCATCTGGTCATTGTCGACCACGACATGGCCCCCATGGACGGCATCGATTTCACCCGCTTCCTGCGCGCGGGCGACATGGTGGCCTGCGACGACGTGGCCGTGATCATGATGAGCGCCGAATCCGCCTCCGAGGTGGTGTTCCAGGCGCGCAGCGCAGGCGTCAACGAATTCCTGGTCAAGCCCATGTCGGCGGATTCCTTGTTCCGGCGCATCCGCAACGCCCTGGTCAATCCCAAGGCCTTCGTGCGCTCTCCCGGCTTCAGGGGGCCGGACCGCAGGACGTTGTCGCGCCCGCCGCCCGGCGTGGCCGAGCGCCGCGTGGCCCCGCCGCTGCCCAAGCCTCTGCCGCTGGTGATGCCCATGGGCGCCGCCGGTGCCGCCGCCCGCCCGGCCTCGGCCCCCCATGCCCCGGTGGTTCAGGCCCCCAAGCCCGTCCAGGAGCGCACCGGGCGCAAGAAGTTTCACGCGGGCCAGATCATCTTCAATGAAGGCGATCCGGGCGACATGGCCTATGTGGTGGAAAGCGGCAAGGTCGCCATTTTCAAGACGGTGGGCGGCCAGAAGGTCAAGCTGGGCCAGATTGGCACCAATGGCGTGTTCGGCGAGATGGCCCTGATCGACAACGAGCCGCGCATGGCCTCGGCCATGGCCGCCGAGGACACGGTCTGTCTGATGATTCCCATGGCGGCGCTGAAAGCCCAGATCGGCAAGACCCCCGATCTGGTGATCCTGGTGCTGGAAACCCTGCTTCACGACATCCGCAAGATGGGCCGCGAACTGGGCCAGGTGCGCGCCACCTTGGAAAAGAAGCGGGCGGGGAAGTAGGGGCGGCTGTCGCTCGTCTGCCCTCAGTCATCCGCCGCGAAGCGCTCGGCCGACAGGGGCTGGGGCTGGACGGGATCGTCGGAAGCGGGCGAAAGGGATATCTCGGCGATATTGGTCAGCGAGCGGATGGTTCCCGCCGACTGGTACTTGAAGGTCAGCGTCACCGGCAGGACCGCAGCCTGCATCTCATCCATGAAGATGCCGCAGCCCCGTGAATAGCGGGTTCCGGTGGCGAATTCGATACGGTAGGTCCCCTCGGGGATGCCGCCGATGCCGATATGATAGGTGGCGGGCACATAGAAGGCGGTGACCGTGTTCCCGGCCATGGTCTTCAGTTTGACCACACCATCGCGGCGGCCTTCGTTGTGGACCAGCAGGCGGTGGTCGCCGCTGACCCTGCGTGTCAGGATTTCCCCGGCGCCGGGCTGGGCGCCCCGATTCTCGTTGCACCACTGGGTCTTGAAGCGTCCGCCCGATCCGGCATAGAGCGAGCGGGTCTCCACATAGCCGTCGATGCCCGACGGCGTGCGCACCTTGACCCATTCGGGGTCGGCGGGGTCGGCGGTAACCTCCACGGTGGCGAAGCGGTCCAGCAGGGTAAGGACAGGGGCACCGGCTATGGGGGCCATGCGCACTTTCAGGCTGTCCACCGCCACATGACGGATCTCTCCGCTCTTGGCTGGCTGCATGGCGATGGGCGCGGTGGTGGAAACCGGCTGGTCCCAGGGCTTGGCGGCGATCAGGGCGAAGACGCCAACGGTGACGGGCAGGGCCAGCAGTGGCAGCGCCTGGGCCAGGAACACACCGCCGCCCAAACGCCAGCGGGTCTTGAGGCGGCGGTTGTCCGAGACGTCGCGGGTGGCGTGCAACAGGTCTTCTACCCGCGCGCGGTCGTCGGGCATGGAGGCGAACCGGTTGGCCTGCAGCGCCAGGGAGCGGGCCAATTCCAGATCTCCCCGGCCGAGGAAGGCGCGGCCCTGGCGGATCAGAACCCTGGCATTCTCGTGGCGCGGCTTGGCGCCGCCCAGCAGGTTGCGCAACAGGACCAAAGGCGCGAGAAGAAGGCCGGGCAGGGACCACCAGCCCAGGGCCCAGGTGATGGTCGAGGCGCGTACAGCGGCGCGGTCGGCGCATGCCCGGCAAAAAATTCCTTCCACCGTGCCGGTTTTTGCCCACACCAGATACGAGCGGACCCAGTGATAAACCACGTAGCGCGGCTGGGCGGTGAGCGCTCCACAGCCGCAACAGGCGATGGGGGCGCCAGCCACCTGGACGTCGTCGTCATGGGTGGATTCCTGGCCGAATGTGTCGTATTCGGCGCGGCGGACCACGTCCTTCAAGACACCATAGGCCTCGATAACCCGTTGAAACTCCTCACGCGCACGCTTGGAGGCATTGCGGTCGGGATGGACTTTCTTCACGCGGGAGCGATAGGCGGTTTTGATCGCGCCCGCATCCGCCCCCGGGGCGAGACCGAGGATCGCGTAATAGCCTTTGGGGTCGCGCGCGATGGTGTTCATACCGATTGGTGCTTGTTCCTGGGCCTCTGAGTTGCCGGGTTGTTCAAGCAAAGCCTATGCCATCGGTCGGGGTTTGGAGAAATCGCGCAGGGATCATACCACGATTTGCGTTGCAGGTGCGCCAGCCGGGGGCAGATCCACGAAGGACCGTCCCGACTGGAACGAGACCTGGCCCTTGATGCCGGTCATCTGGCCGCATTCGGCGAAGATGCCCGCGATATCGCGGCACATGACGGGCGGCAGGGCCTCGGCGGTGCGCACGATCAGGTCGAAGCGCTTGGCATCCTTTTGCACCAGCCCGTCCAACTGAATGCGGCCCAGCACGCTCATGCGCACATCCAGGATGAAGCGCTGCTCGCTTCCCTTCTTTCCTCCACCCTCATCCTCGTTGGGCGGACGGTGAACATAAAGGTCGATGGGGTCGATATTGGCCCCATGGGCGAAGGGTAGCGTGATGGCCTGCCAATCGCCGCGTCCCATGGGCCGGGTGGACTCCTCGGCCAGATCGAGGAATTCCTTCTTCAGCCGGTCGGCCAGGTCCTTGCGGCCCGCCTTTTCCAGGCCCTTGGTCACCGGCTCGCTCAGCAACTGGCGGGCATCGCCCGAGCGCACCGCGCCCGTGAAGAGGGACATGGCCGCCGCCAGACGGGGGCCCGCCTGGGGGATCATGCGCATCAACTGCTCGGCCGCCTGACGGTCCGATTGCAGCAAGGTGTCCACCGCCTGATCCAAAGTGGGCCAGCCATCCGGCGACAGGCCCTGGGGCGGGCTGGCGGCGGGGGCCATGGGCGGCGGCGGCAGGGGGCGTCCGATCACTTCCAGCCGCAGCACGCTGCCGGGCTGCAGCGTAGTGCCCACATCCAGTGACAGGACGCCCGCCGGGCTTTGCACCAGGGCGGCACCGCCCGTGGGCTGGGAGAGGACCACGCCGGGCATGGTCACATTGGGCGGGGTTTGCTGCGGCTGCGGGCTGGCGGGCATGGAGGGCGCGGTCAGAGCGGCGGCCGGGGCGGGCTGTGTCCCGGGCTGGGGCGGGACGGCGGCGGCGGCTGGGGCGTGCGGCGCGGGCGGCGGAATCGGCGCCGTGCTGGGCAGTGACGAGGCTGGGGCTTGCACGGCTGGGCTCTGGGCCAAGGGGCCTGGCTGGGCGGGTTGGGCGGTGGCGGTGGGAATGGGCTGGCCGCCACTGATGGCGTTTTCGCCGGGAGGCGCCATGGCGGCGATGCGCACCATCAGGCGCGAACCGGGGGCGAGATCGGTCATGGACTGAGGTAGCGGCTGAGCCATGTCCAGACCGGGCGTGGCGGCGTTGGGGGGCAGCATCACCGCGCCCGGCGGACCGGAGCGGATCACCGTGGCGACAAGGCCCACCGGCCCCGCCGCCAGTCCGGGCGCGGTCACTACCGGCGCGCCTGCCGGACCGGGCTGGGCGGCCGGGATCTGGCCGGGCGCGGTCTGCGCCGGACCAGCCTGTTTGACTCCACTACCCAGCATGGCGGCCAGATCGGGGGGATTGGCGGGCAAGAGGGGTTGGGGCGTCAGCCCCATGGGGCGGCCATTGATGGCCAGCAGCTTGAAGGCGGGCAGGCCGTTCTGCGAGATGTACTGAATGGCCAACTGGGCGCCGTCGGGCGGCAGGGGCTGGCCGGGGGGCAGGCGCAGCGACAGGCTGGACCCGTCGGCGGTCATGACCTGGACCACAGCCTTGCCCTCGGACTGGGTCATGGTGGCGGCCAGGACGGCCCCTGCCTGCAACTTGGCCAGGGCTTCGGCGGCACCCTTATCGGCCACCACGCTCAGCACCACCGGAACGCTTGCCTGGGCAGGCAGGGCGACCGGAGGTGGAGCCGGCGGGATGGCCGAACACATGGCGTTATCGCGAGCGGATCAGGCGCTCGACGATGGCTTCGACATCGGCGGCGGCCTCGGCATTGGGTGAGCGCATCATGATGGGCGTCTGGTTGCGGATAGCCTCACGCACCTTGAGATCGCGGCGGATGACACCGGCCAAGGGCGGGGAAATCTTCAAGAAGCCCTCGCAGGCCTTCAAGAGCGTGTTGTAGATGCGCTCGCCCTCACGGGTCGAATTGGCCATGTTGACCACGATGCGCATATCGGTTCCGGGCCGCTCCATATGGGTGACCTTGATGAAGGCATAGGCGTCGGTCAGCGAGGTGGGCTCGTCGGTGGTGACCACCATGATGGTCCCGGCCTGCTGCGAGAAGTTCCGCGTGGTCTTTTCCACGCCTGCGCCCAGATCCACCACGACGCGGTCGTAATTACCCGCCAGCAGAACCAGATCGTCGCCCAGCATCTGCAGGCGCGACAGGGGGATATTGGCCAGGGTTCCGCTGCCTGAGCGCCCGGCGATGATGTCGAAGCCGCCTTCGGGGAAGCGGGTCAGCGCCTGGTTCAGCGTCATGCGCCCGGCCACCACGCTGCCCAGATCGGTCTTGGGCATCAGGCCCAGCTGGATGTCCACATTGGCCAGGCCCAGATCGCCATCGAACAGCAGGACCCGCTGGCCCGCCCGGGCCAGGGCATGGGAGAGCGTGATGGAGAACCAGGTCTTGCCGACGCCGCCCTTGCCGGACGCCACCGCGACGATGTTTCGTCCCTTGGCCCGAAGGGTCGGGCGGGGTGCCAGGGTGGGAACTTCCATCGTGGTCATGATGCGGATGCCTCGGTCCAGAAGGTTTCATCTTTAGGTTCGGCCTCGGCCGATTGCGGCATGATCAGCCGCGCCAGCGCCACGGCCGAGATGGGCGAGATGCCCGAGGCCACATGGGGGCTGGCGGAAACGTCGCAGAACGCCATCTGCCCGCCCTCGGCGGCGGCCAGGATGGAGCCCAGGCGGCGTGTGGTGTCGAGACGCGACGCGAACAGGCGGGTGGCGCCGATGGCGGAGAAGGCCTCGCCGATCTCGGCCGCCTCCTCCGGGTCGCCGCCCGCCGCCATGACCAGGACCGGCTCCACATCGGCGGCCTCGATCAGGGCCTGGAGATAGTCCATGTCGCTTTGCTTGAAGGGATTGAGGCCGGGCGAATCGATCACCACCAGATCAAAGGCCCCGCTCATGCTTTCCACCACGCGGGCCAGGGATTCGGGTCCACGGGCGCGGACCAGATCGATCTCCAGGATGGAGGTGAAGGCGGCCAGCTGCTCCACAGCACCGGCCCGGATATTGTCGCAGGTGATGACCCCCACCTGACGCTGTTTCAAGACCGAGCGGGCCGCCAGCTTGGCCGCCGCGATGGACTTGCCCGAACCGTTGGGCCCCACCAGCATGAAGGGGCGCGGCGCGCCATGCTCGGGCAGATGGGCGAAGGTGAACCCGGCCTCCAGCGCGGCGGCGCAGGCCAGGGGCGGCTGGGTCAGGCCCGATGTCTGGGCGGCGTTGACCAGGCGTTCGACCAGTTTGGCAGGCGTGCCGTGATCAACCAGCGCCTTGCGCACCGCCTCGGATACCTCGGACCCGCCCGTGGCTTCTTCCAGCATGGAGGCGACCGCCAGATCGGCGTCGACGGATTCCAGGGCGGCGGTGATGCGCACCCCCTTGGAGCCTGCCGCCCGCTGGGTCGAGACGATGATGGCGTCGTCGCCCAGTTCCTGGCGGACCAGTTCCATGGCCTCGGCCATGGTGGGCGCGGTGAAGGATTTAAGCCTCATTTGCCGCTCTCCATGTCATCCCGAGCGGAGCGAGGGATCTCCGTCTGGTTCGATGGCGGGAGAGCGGACACAGCGGAGCAGGATGAGATCCCTCCTCCCTTTGGTCGTCGGGATGACAGGGGGAGGGCAGCGAATGCCGTGCGCACCGTATTCATATCTGCCCCAATGTCTTGATGCGGGCCTTGGGATGAATTTCCGACTGGCTCATCACCACGGTCATGGGCCGGAAACGCTCGACGATGGAGCGCACATAGGGCCGGACCATGGGGCTGGTCAGCAAGATGGGGGTTTCGCCCTGCATGGCGAAGCGTTCGAAGGTCTGGCGCGTGCGGCTGATGAAGTCCTGCAACTGGGACGGCGCCATGGAAATCTGCTTTTCCTCGCCCGTTCCCACCAGGGATTCGGCAAAGGCCTGTTCCCATTCCGGCGACAGGGTGATCAGCGGGATGAAGCCCTGCGGGCTGGTATTGTTGTCGGAAATCTGCCGTGCCAGACGGGCGCGCACATGCTCGGTGATCATGGTGACGTTGCGGGTATGGCCGCAGGCCTCTGCGATGCCTTCCAAGATGGTGGGCAGGTCGCGGATGGAGATGCGCTCGCCCAGCAGGTTCTGCAACACGCGTTGCAGACCGCCGATGGTCATCTGGCTGGGAATCAACTCGGCGATCAGCTTCTGATGCTCCTTGTCCAACTCGTCCAGCAGCTTCTGGGTCTCGGCATGGGACAACAGCTCGCTCATATTGTCCTTGATCACCTCGGTCAGATGGGTGGTGATCACGGTGGGCGGGTCCACCACGGTATAGCCGCGGAACAGCGCCTCCTCCCGGTTGGAAGGCTCGATCCACATGGCGGGCAGGCCGAAGGTGGGCTCGCGCGTTTTTTCGCCCGGAAGGGTGATGTCCTCGCCCCTGGGGTCCATGATCAGCAGGGCGGCGGGGCGAAGATCGCCACGGCCAGCCTCGACTTCCTTGACGTGGATGACATAGGTGTTGGCCGGAAGCTGCATATTGTCCTGGATGCGCACGCTGGGCATGACGAAGCCCATCTCGGTGGCGATGGCGCGGCGCAAGCTCTTGATCTGGTCGGTAAGGCGCTGGCCCTTGGGCGTGTTGATCAGCTGTAAGAGGCCATAGCCCAGTTCCAGGCGCACATGGTCGATCTTCAGCGCGGTGGAGATAGGTTCTTCCGGCACGGGGGCCTGCTGCATGGCCTCGGCCAGTTCGGCTTGCTGCACCTGTTCGGCCTTGGCGCGCTGGTCGCGGTCCAGCAGATAGGCCGAGGCGCCCATGCCCATGCCCAGCAGGAAGAAGGGGATGAACGGCATGTTGGGCACCAGCGCCATCAGGGTCATCAGCGCGCCCGCCATGCCCACGGCGCGGGGATAGCCCGCCAACTGGCTGAACAGGGCACGGTCGACGGCTTCCTGCACGCCCGCCTTGGTCACCAGCATACCCGCCGAGACCGAGACGATCAGGGCCGGAACCTGGGTGACCAGACCGTCGCCCACGGTCAGCTTGGTATAGAACTCGGCCGCCTGGCTGAAGGTCAGCCCCTGCTGCGCCATGCCGATGATCATGCCGCCGATGACGTTGATGGCGGTGATCATCAAACCGGCGACGGCATCGCCGCGCACGAATTTGGACGCGCCGTCCATGGCGCCGAAGAAGGCGGATTCGCCTTCCAGCTCGGCGCGGCGTTTCCTGGCCGTGGGTTCGTCGCACAGACCCGCGGACAGATCGGCGTCGATGGCCATCTGCTTGCCGGGCATGGCGTCCAGGGTGAAGCGCGCCGCCACTTCGGCGATACGGGTCGAACCCTTGGTGATGACCACGAAATTGACGATGACCAGGATGGCGAAGACGATGATGCCGATGACGAAGCTGCCGCTCATGATGAAGCTGGCGAAGGCGGCGATCACCTGGCCCGCGCCCTCGACGCCCTCGTGACCATGGGACAGGATCAGGCGGGTGGACGCCAGATTGAGCGCCAGCCGGATCAGGGTGGTCAGCAGCAAGACGGTGGGAAAGGAACTGAACTGCAGCGGCTTTTCGATGAAGATGGCCACCATCAGGATCAGCACGGCGATGGTCAAGGACAGCGCCAGACCGATATCGAGCAGCCATGGCGGCAGGGGCAGGATCAGCATCATCACGATGACGATGATGCCGAACGCCAAGCCCACATCGCCGCGCCGCGCCGACGCGGCGAAGCGGTCGAGGATTTCCCTGCCGAGGCTGGCCCCTGATGCCTGTCCTTCAGCCATGATACTAGATCATGGCTCGTTCAGCCTCGCCGCCGGCGGGCGGCGGCACGTCGATGCCTTCGTCGTTGTACTGCTTCAGCTTGTTGCGAAGGGTGCGGATGGAAATCCCTAGGATATTGGCCGCATGGGTGCGGTTGCCGAGGCAATGGGACAGGGTGTCGATGATCAGGTCGCGTTCCACCTCGGCCACGGTCTTGCCGACCATGCCGCCGCGCGCGCCCATGACCGAGGCGGCGGCATTGGCCGCCTGGGCGACCACGGGATCGGAATTGGTGCCCACCGGATTGCCCGACAGGATCATGGCCTCGGGGCCGATCTCGGCGCCGCTGGCCAGCAGGACGGCGCGGTGCATGGTGTTTTCCAGCTCGCGCACATTGCCGCGCCAGTGGTGGCGCGACAGCATCTGGCGCACTTCGGCCGACAGGGGGCGGGTGGGCAGGCCGTTGGCCTCGGTGTAGCGCTTGACGAAGTGCTCGGCCAGCACCGCGATGTCCAGCGGGCGCTCGCGCAGAGCGGGCAGGGCCAGGGTCACCACGTTGAGGCGGTAATAGAGATCCTCGCGGAAGGTGCCCTTGCGGACTTCGTCTTCCATATTGCGGTTGGAGGTGGCCAGGATGCGCACATCGACCTTGACCGGCTGGTTGCCGCCCACCCGGTCGATTTCCTTTTCCTGGAGTGCGCGCAGCAATTTGGATTGCAGGCGAATATCCATCTCGGAGATTTCGTCCAGCAGCAGCGTGCCGCCCTGGGCTTCCTCGAACTTGCCGATGCGCCGGGCCACGGCGCCGGTAAAGGCGCCCTTCTCATGGCCGAACAGTTCGGATTCCAGCAGATTCTCGGGGATGGCGGCGCAGTTGACCGCCACGAAGCGCTTGTCCGAACGCTTGGATTTGTTGTGGACGAAACGGGCGATCAGCTCCTTGCCGGTGCCCGATTCGCCGGTGATCATGATGGAGGCGTCGGAATTGGCAACCTGTTCGGCCATCTTCAAGGTCTGGCCCATGCGCGGGTCCTTGAAGATGATGTTGTGGCTTTCGGAGGTGACGGCGGCGATGACGGCGGCGATCAGTTCGGCGTCGGGCGGCAGCGGGATGTATTCCTTGGCGCCAGCCTTGATGGCGCGCACTGCCGCCGAAGCGTCGGACGCGATGCCGCAGGCCACCACGGGGACGATGATGCGTTCGGCTTCGAGCGAATCGATCAGGCCCTTGATGTCGCGCTTGACGTCGATCATCACCAGATCGGCGCCCTGGTTGCGCAGAACCTCCAGGCCCGCGGGCACGTCCTCGGCCTGACGCACCTTGGCGCCGCGCGCCATGGCGATCTGGCTGGCGGCGCCGATCTGGCCGTCGAGCGTGCCGATGATCAGAAGTCGCATGTCGTCCCTCTCCCGCTACTGCGCTTTAGGCCCGGTCGGTTTTGATGATTTCGGTCATGGTCACGCCCAGGCGGTCTTCGACGACCACCACTTCACCGCGCGCCACCAGCCGGTTGTTGACGTAGATATCGATGGCCTCGCCCACCTTGCGGTCCAGTTCCACCACCGCGCCGCGTCCCAGCTTCAGCAACTGGTTGACCTGCATGGTGGCCTTGCCCAGCACCGCCGAGACCTGCACGGGAATGTCGTAGACGGCTTCAAGGTCGCGGGCCGATCGCGGCATATCCGGAACATCGCCGCGCCCCTGCTCTTCGCCGTCTGGCTTGAAATCATTGAGTTCGAAATCGGGCATGGGGTCCTCCAGTTACTCTTCCGGGCGGTGTTCGGGCGGCGCCAGGGCCCGGTTCACCGCCGTTTCGATATCGGCGATCAGACGGGCCTGATCGCGTTCGGCTCCGCCATCGGTCCATTCCACCCGGCAATCGCCGATGGCGACCCTGGGATCGGCCTGGACCACGACGCGGCCTTCGAAACCGTGTTCGATGGCCGTCTGTTCCAGTCGTTCGCGCATGGGATCGACCAGGGCGGAATCCACCCGGACGATGATACGCGGTTCGTCCAGCACATTGGTCAGGCATTCCTGCACGGTGCGGACCACTTCCTCGAAGGCGTTCTGCTCGCAAGTGGCGGGCAGGACTTTTTTCAAAATCGCCATGGCCACCCTGGCGGCGACCCGCTGGTTCTCGTCATTGGCGTCGGCCTGGGCGGCGTCCAGCATGGCCAGGGCGTTGGACACCCGCTCCAGGGACGCGGCCAGCAGGGCCTGCTGGGTTTCGTTGGCCTCGGCCGTGCCGTTGCGATGGCCTTCCTCATAGGCGGCCTCGCGCACCACCTGGAGGTCTTCCTCGGTGAAGCTGGGCGGCGGCGGGGCCTCGGGCTCGGGCTCGGACTCGTAGACATCCTCGCTCTGCTCGGCGGGCTTGGGCCGATTGGCCGGAGGCGGGCCGAAATCCAGATCGAACATGTACTTCTGATAAGCCATAAAAACGCGTCCGCCTCGGTTTTCCGCCTAGTACACCAGCTCGTCTTCCTCGCGGCCTTCGGAGATGACGATCTGTCCCGATGCCGCCAGTTCCTTGGCCATGACCACGATGGCGGCCTGGGCCTGATCCACGTCCCTGAGACGGACCGGGCCCAGGGCTTCCATGTCTTCCCTGAGCATCTTGCCCGCGCGTTCGGACATGTTCTTGAAGAACAGTTCCTTGACCCCGTCGGCGCCGCCCTTGAGCGCGATGGCCAGCTTGTCCTTTTCCACCGAGCGCAGCAGCACCTGGATGCCGGCGGCGTCGATGCGGGTGAGGTCGTCGAAGGTGAACATCAGCGCCTTGATCTTCTCGGCGCTTTCACGGTTGCGCTCTTCCAGGGCCGACATGAAGCGGTTTTCGGTGTTGCGGTCCAGGTTGTTGAAGATGTCGGCCATGAGCTCGTGGGCGTCGCGGCGCTGAGTGCGCGCCAGATTGGTCATGAACTCGGTTCGCAGAGTCTTTTCCACGCCGTCCAACACTTCCTTCTGCACCGCCTCCATGCGCAGCATGCGCATGATGACTTCCATGGCGAAATTCTTGGGCAGGATGGCCAGAACGCGCGACGCGTGGTCGGGCTTGATCTTGGCCAGAACCACGGCCACGGTCTGCGGGTATTCGTTCTTCAGATAGTTGGCCAGCACCTGCTCGGACACATTGCCCAGCTTGTCCCACATGGTACGGCCGGCGGGACCGCGGATTTCCTCCATGATGAGGTTCACGCGATCCTTGGACAGGCTCTTCATTAGCAGGCGTTCGGTGGTGTCGAACGAGCCGGTCAGCGAGCCCGTCGATGACAGGGCGTCGGCGAATTCGACGAAGACGCGCTCCACCAGATTGGAGGACACGGTGCCAAGGCTGGCCATGATCTGGGACAGTTCCTTGATCTCGTCGTCGCCCAGCATGCCGAACAGCTTGGACGAGTGTTCCTCGTTCAAGGACAGCATGAACATGGCCGCCTTCTGGGGGCCGGTGAGGCTGCGGTAGTCTTCCTTGACGCGTGCCATGACGGTTCCCTATCAGCTTTCCTGGTAGAGCCAGTTGCGGATGATGGACAGAGCCTCTTCCGGATGCTTTTCGACGATCTCGCCGATCTTCCTGATGGACGACGCCTTGACGCGGCCTTCCACCTTGTCGATGTCGATGAGCTCGTCGGCGATGACCTCTTCCTCGCCGCCCAGGGGCGCAGGCATGGCCGCGCCGCTGGGGCCGGTGAGCTGAGGCATGGCCCCGCCATCGGTGGTCAGCAGACGGCGGCCGTCGGGACCGACCTGACCTTGCATGGACTCGATGGCCCGGCTGATGAGCGGGCGCAGCACGAGGAGCAGGAACAGGATGGCCACCACGGAGAGGCCCAGATTGGAGGCGATCTTCTCGACGAAGTCGCGGCGCATGCCGAAGATGAACTCGCCCGGTTCCTCGGCCTGAAGCAGTTCCTCGCCCTTGTAGAAGGGCATGGAGGCCACCTTGACCTGATCGTCGCGGTCCTTGGTATAGCCGATGGCCGATTTGACCAGGGCTTCGATCTGGGACAGTTCCTCGGCGGTGCGGTCGCGGTACGAGGTCTGCTTGCCGTCGGCCGATTGCTCGCGCACGCCATCGACGATGACGGCGGCGGAAACCTTGCGGATCTCACCCATCTCGCGGACCGTACTCTTGGTCTTGCGCGAGATTTCGTAGTTCACGGTTTCCTGGTTCTTGTTGATCTTGGTCGAGGTGCGGATATTGCCGCCCGACGAGGCGTTGGGATCGGGCAGGTTCTGCTGCACGGTGACCGGGGTGGGCTCGGCGTCCTGGCTCTGCTCGCCCTCGTTGACGGTGACCTGGGAGCGCACCACCTTGGTCTCGGGATCGAAGGTTTCCTCGGTGGTGGTGGCCTGGCTGAGATCCATGTCCACGGTGACCTCGGCCCGCACGCGGCCCGGGCCTAAGGACCGTTCCAGCAGATCCTCGATGGTCTTGACCAGCTTGGCCTCGGTCTTGACCTTCATGTCCTCGGCGGTCTGGGCCTGGTATTCCTTGGAGTTCTCGAAGCCCTTGGCCAGCAGGGTGCCCTTGTCGTCGACGATGGAAATGCGCGACGGCTTCATCTTGGGGACAGCGGCGGCGATCAGGTGCTGGATGGCGCTGACCTGACCCTTGTCCAGGCGCTGGCTGCCGTTCATCTTGATGATGACCGAGGCCGACGGCTCCTGGGTGTCCCTGGAAAAGGCCTCGCGCTTGGGCAGGACCAGATGGACGCGGGCGGCCTTGACCTTGTCGATGGAGCGGATGGTCTTGGACAGTTCGCCTTCCAGGGCGCGGACCATGGTGATGTTCTGCTGGAAGCTGGTGGAGCCCAGCGCGTCCTGCTTGTCGAACAATTCGTAACCGGCCATGCGGCCGCCGGCGGGCAGGGCCTGCTCGGCCATGCGCACGCGCAGATCCAGCTTGCGGTCCTTGGGCACCCAGACCTCGGTGCCGTCCTTCCTGAGTTCGTAGGGGATCTTGTCGGCGGTCAGTTTTTCGATGATCTGCTTGGAATCGCCCAAGTCCAGATCGCCATAGAGCAGCTCCATCTGCGGCGCGGCGACGCGGCTCATCAGATAGATGAAGAATCCCAAAATGCTGACGCCGACGCCAGCGATGGCGGCCAGCCGCATGGGTCCCAGGCCGCGCAGCATCTGCAGGAATGCGTTCACGTCGTCTCCATCGGGTGCCCATCGGTGCGGAGCACAAGGGGGTGCCGCCGACCGGCACACGCGTCCAGACGACAGACTAAGGTCTTGTCGCTGAAGAGATGGTTAACGCCCGGCAATTTTTGCCGGGTGGGGTTTTTATGTAGATCCGCCAGCCCCTCAATCGCCGGGCGTCCCCCAGAATCAATCCGGCGGCCTTCTGGCCGCCGGATCTCGTTAGGAAGCAGATGGGTGGATTGGACGCGTTAACGCTTGATCTGCACCAGTTCGTCCAGCATCTGGTCGGCAGTGGTGATGATCTTGGCGGCGGCCGAATAGGCGCGCTGGGTGATGATCATGGTGGTGAACTCGGAACCGATATCCACGGTCGAAGCTTCGAGCGAGGCCGACTGCACCGAACCGGCACCGGCATTGTTGGCCTGACGCAGCGTGTAGGAGCCGGACGTATTGGTCTCGATCCACGAATTGCCGGTCAGCGATTCCAAGCCGTTGGGATTGGTGAAGGTGGCGATGGGGATCTGGAAGACCGGACGGCGGACGCCGTTGTCGAACAGGGCGGTGACCACGCCGTCGGTGCCCACGGACACGCCGGAGAAGTTGCCGAACTTGGCGCCGTTCTGGGTCAGATAGGACAGCTGATAGGTGCCGCCCAACTGAGTCATGCCGTCGGCCTGGGAGGTGTTGCCCACGAACCAGTTGATGCGCTGGTCGGCGCCGGTGCCGTTGGGAACCAGGGTCATGCTTTGCGCGCCATTGGCCCAGTTCACGGCCATCTTGCCCACATTGATGCTCTTGGGCGTGCCGTCGCCGTTGAAGGTGATGGCGGGGTTGGTGGCGGTGATGGCGTTGACCTTGAAGATGCCGTCCACGCCGTCCACCGACGGGATGGCCGAGCTCCAGTTGCGGGTTTGCGACTGGGTGAGCGAGGTGCCCATGCCCGAGGCATCCACGGTCATGGTCGTACCGCCCTGCTGCTGGACGATTTCCACCGTGCCGCCATTGGCGCGGAACAGCGGCATGGTCGATCCGACGCTGATCAGGTTGCCCGCCAGATTGGTATTGACGGTGCTGTCCCAATTGCGCGGATTGCGCAGCGCATTGGCCACCAGGGTGGCCACGTCGGAGCCCGAGGTATAGCTGGTGTTGTTCAGATTGATGACGACTTCCGCACCGGCGACCGGGGCGAGGGTGCCGGTGGTGTCGAACTTCACCGTCAGAGTGTTGGAGCCCACGGTGAATTTGAGGGTCTTGTTATTGAGCGCCTGGACATCGGCCGCCGAGGAGGCGGTGAAATCCAGCCGTCCCTGGCTGGCATAGACCAGCGAGGGGGTGGATTCATCGAGAATGTCCATGGAGGCGGCGCCCGACGGCGGGTTGACGCCGCGCTGATCCGGGTAGGGGGCGGTCGACGTGGTGACGTAGTCGCATTCCACCACGGTGATGACATTGGCGCCCGGTTCGGTCAGAACCTTGTAATAGCCGGTATTGGCCGTGGTCGAGGCGCTGTTGCTGATCTTGAAGTAATCGCCGACCGCAAGGCCCAGGCTGGCCGGGGTGACGCCAAGGTCGATCTGAGAACCCGCAGCGGTGAAGGTGCCGGTGATGGAGGTGGTGGTTCCGCCGATCTCGATGGTGGCCGAGGTGGCTGCCTGATCGGTGATGGCCGGGGTGGTTGCCACCTGGGAACTGACGTACCAGTCGCCGTTATTGGTGCTGGCTGTGCCCGAGGCGCCCGAGATGTTCAGCACCGAACCCAGCGGCAGGGCCTGACGCGACGCGGCAAGCGATGCGCCCAGGGTGTTGACCGGCATGGCGATGGCGCCGGAACTGGCGAAATAGCCCATTGCGGTGGAGTTGGCGGCGACCAGGGTCTTCACGCCGCCGGTGGTGTTGCCGGTGGCCTCGCCCTTGATGGTGAGGGCGGCGGTGCTGTTGGTCTTCACATTGGTCAGCGTGGTGTTGACCGAGAAGAAGTTGCTCTTGGTTTCCGCGTCCCACTGGTTCGAATTGGTCTTGGTCCAGTTGACGTTGAAATTGTGAGTGTCACCGAGCGAGTCGTAGATCAGCACGCTGGTCTGGTGATAGCCCGACGAAGACGTGCTGCCCGGATTGTAGATGGTGTCACCCGACGGCAGGTTGGCGCCCATCTTGATCTGAGTGGTCTGGTCGGCGGTGCCGCCGATGGTCTTCAGATTGAGGGACTTGGTTTCCTGCGGGTTGATGATGTTCTGGTTGACGTAGTGGAAGGTGCCGTCCGACTGCTTGTAGGCCTTCATATAGGTGTTGCCGTCGATGGTCAGTTCGGTCGGCTTGGCCAGCGTGTTGTTGTTGGTCGGCTGCAGCGGCCAGCCCTGGACGTAGAAGCCCGACACGTTCTGAAGATAGCCTTCCTTGTCCACCTTGAACGATCCGGCGCGGGTATAGGCGAACATGCCATTGCCCGACGTGGCCGGATCGGGGTCGGTGTTGACCACGAACATGCCCTGGCCCGACAGAGCCAGATCGGTGGATTCGGTGGTGGCCTGCAACAGGCCCTGGCTGTCGATGGCCGCCCTGGGCTTGGACTGGACGCCGCCCGGCGAATAGCTGGTCAGGGAGACCTGCTTGGTCACCAGGGTCTGGAAGTTGACCTTGGCCCCCTTGTAGCCGGTGGTGTTCACGTTGGTGATGTTGTCCGAGATGGCCCCCATGGCGCTGGACTGAGAGGCCAGACCGGAGACACCCGAGAACAATGCGCCGTACAAGCTCATGATATCCTCCTGATCCTAAATTCTACTTGGTGGTCGAGCTGGTGCCCGACGACCCTGTGTTGCTGGAATTGCCCTGCAGCGCCTGAAGCTGGGCCAACGCGGCCTGGTATTGGGCGTTGGCGGCTGCCAACTGGGCATTGTTGATACTGGAAGAGTTGTCCTTGACGCTGACCACCTTATCCATGGTCAGCGTGATGTCGTTGCCCTTGGTCCCGGCTCCCATCACCAGGGTGGTGCCGTTGGTGGCGTCGTTGGTCACCTTGGTCACCTTGCCGAAGCTGGTGCTGGTGGTGGTGATGGCCGTGCCGTCGGCGGCGGTGGCGACCACCTGGAAGGAATAGCGGCCATCGCTCAACTGGGTGCCGGACGAGTCCTTGCCGTCCCAACTGAGGCTGTGGGCGCCCGTAGCGGTTTCGCCGGTGATGGAATTGACCTGCTTGCCCGACGAGTCCTTGACCACGATCTTCACGTCGCGGGCTTCCTTGGGCAGGGTATAGGTCAGCGAGGCGGCGCCGTCCTGCAACGGCAGATCGGTGCCCGCCACCTCGACGGTCTGGCCGAGATAGCTGATGCCCTGCGAGGTTTGGGCGGTCTGCTGCAGCTTGATCAGCTTTTCCAGATTGGAATTGGCGTTGATCTGCTGCTCGACGCTGGAGAACTGGACCAGCTGATTGGTGAACTGGGTCGAGTCCATGGGCGACAACGGGTCCTGATGCTTCAGCTGCGTGGTCAGCATGGTCAGGAAGGTGTTGAAGTTGCTGCCCAGCGTGGCCTTGCCAGCCGCCGAGCCGGTGGCGGCGGCCGTGGCGGCGGTGCTGGAGGTATTGGTATTGCTGGTGGTGCCGACGGTGGTCATTGACTTCGCTCCTACACCGAGATGTCGACGCCGGAGCGTCCGCCCAGCGTCCGGCCGCGGGCGGCCTGGGCCGCGCCAGCGGTGGCGGCCATCTGGCCGTCTTCGCCATTGGCGGCGCCACGGCCACGGCCACGGCGCGAACGGGTGTTGTTGTGGTTGCGGTCGGCGTTCTGCTGCTGCTCGCCGCCCTTCAGGCTGAAGGTGGTGGCGGTGGAGTCGGGCTTGAGGCCCGCATCTTCCAGAGCCTTTTCCAGGCCCTTGGCGTCCTTTTGCAGCATGGCCAGGGTTTCGGGCTTGTCGGCGCTGACCGTGGCCGTGACATGACCATCGGCGGAGACTTCCAGCTTGATCTCGATCTTGCCCAGGTCATAAGGCTTCAACTGGATCTTGATGGTGTCGGCGCCGTCCTTGACCTGCTTGTCGATCTGGACGGTGACCTGCTCCATCACCTGGGCCTGGACCAGGGTGCGGGGCGTCCGGGCGGCGGTCTGGGCGGCCTGTCCGGCCGAGGCCTTGTCCGCCGCCTGGGCGCCGCCCACACCGGCGAGACCGATGACGTTGCGCTGTTCCGGAACGGTCTCGTCGGTGACGGAAGCCTCGACCTGGGCGGCCAGAATGGCGGCGAAGGGGCTGGCCTCGGGTTCGGCGGCGGCCGGGCTGCCCGTCTCCTGGGTCGGGGTGGCCGAGGGCTGCTCGACCAGAGCCGCGCCCGCTTCCTGCTGGCCCGAGCCAAAGCCCTGACCCTGCTGCTGGTCCTGGCTATTGCCCTGGGCATTGGCGGCCTGGGCGGCGAGGTCCTGCAAAGACAGGGTTTCGAGCACGGTGGAGGTGGTCTGGGTGGTGGGCGTGGTTTCCACGGTGGTGGTCTGGACCTTGATGTCCAGGTGGACATTGGACCCCGCCAGCAATTCGGCCAGATCGCGCGCCTGCTCGTCGGCCAGGCTGTCCTTCAGATCATCGGCATTGGCCTGGGCGGCGGCCTTGTGCTGGCCCACCTTGGCGACCAGCTGGCTGACCAGTTCGGTCGCAGCGTCCAGGGCGTCGTCCATGTCGCCGTTCTGCACATCCTTGACCAGCCGGTTCTCCAGATCGCTGACGCGCTTGCGGTCATCGGCCGAGAGGCCCGCCATGGGGTCCTTCTGCTGGTCCTTGGTATCGTCGGCGCCTGTCAGCTGTGCCTTCACATCCTGGACCAGGGCGTTGGGATCCTGTGTCGGAGCATTGGCGGAACCGGGGTCCACCTGCACGATCTCGACGGTTTCCTTGATGGTCACATCGACGGCGATGATGATCTGCTGGTCGTCCTGGGCCTTGATCGCTTCCGGCGCCTGGACGGTCTGATCATCCTTGGCGGCGTTGCTCTTGTCCGAGGTATCGGCGGCGGCAATCTGGACGGCGGGGGTGCTGTCATCGTCGTTCTGAGCGGGGGCCGGAGCAGCCTGGGCGTCGTCATCCTTGCGGGCCTTGGCCGTGTTGCCGCCAGCGGCGCGGGGCTTGTCGGCCTTGAGCGCGGGACGGGCATCCTTGGCATCGCCCTGGGCGTCCTTGCGGGCGTCCTTGGCGTCGATCTTCACTTCCGTGTGCAGATGGGTGATGTGCTCGGACAAGACCTTGTCGCCGGAGGCCAGTCCGCCCAGGCTTCCGTTCTTGCCGGCAAAGCGCTGGGTGGTCTGCTGCAGCACCGAGAGGAAGGCGTCCTCCGCCGACACCCCCGCCTGCGCCTTGTCCTGGGAGACGGGCGTCATGTTGGCTTCGGGTACCACACGCTTGTCGATGGATTGCACGGTCATGGTCTTGTCCCCGCGAAATGGGCTGGCGAACGGTCTTTCACGCCAAGACCAGAGCAAGCGGCGGGCCAAGTTCCTTGAATGCGCCTAGTGCGCTGTATTTGCTGAGTAAATTATTTTTCGCGAAGAGGGGCGGATGGGGTCTGGACCCGCTCTTGGGAAAAAAATGCCGGGTGTGGGGGAAAAGCCTGCCGGTTCAGTAGATGTCTGGGTCCCTGTCGTCGTCCTTGGCCAGACTCATGATTCCAACGCCCATGGCCACCGAACCGAAGGTGACGAACAGGCCGAGGAACATCAGGATCAGGACCGGGGCGGGATTGGGGGAATCCATGGCCAGGGTGCGGATATGGCCGAGATCGGTGGCCAGAACCAATCCGCCGAAGGTCGCGGCGGCGGCCAGGCCGTAGCACAGATGCTGGACCAGGAATTTCAGCGGCTCGCGTTCCTTGGGCGTCATGATGTCACCCTTCCTATATCCCGCCCTCGATCGGCGGGCGCGCCTTCCGGGTCGCTTGCCTCCCGCGGCATAAGCCGCGCGGCCCCTTGGGCCTAACCATTTCCCGATGAGTCCGACTCATCGGGAAATGGTGTCACGGCGGCACCCAATTCGGCCGCCAGGGCGCGGGTTTCGGTCATGACGCGGTCCAGTTCTCCGGCATCGACGCCGCGCGCCACGATGCTCACCAGGGAACGGCCTTCGGTGAACGAGGGATAGGAGCCCACATCCACATGGGGATGGCGGTCCTGAATGCGGGCCAGACCCTCGGCCAGATCGCCTTCACGCACGCAAAGCGTCACCGAGCGCGACAACTGGGGCGGTCCTTCCACCAGGGTGTGGCGGATGCCCTCGAACATGGCGCGCAGGATGGAGGGAACGCCCGCCATGACGAAGACATTATCCAGGCGAAAGCCCGGCGCCTGGCTGATGGCATTGTCCACCAGTTGGGCGCCCGCTGGAATCTCGGCCATCTTGAGGCGGGCGGCGTTCAGTTCGCCCTCGCCATAACGGCTTTGCAGGCGGCGGACGGCTTCCGGGTTGCGCTCCAAGGCCACGCCGAAGGCCTTGGCGATGGCCGCCGAGGTGATGTCGTCATGGGTGGGGCCGATGCCGCCGCTGGTGAAGACATAGGTATGGGTGGCCCGCAACGCGTCCAGGGCGGCGATGATGGCGGCCTGATCGTCGCGGACGATGCGCACTTCCGCCAGCGTGATGCCGCGGGCCGCCAGTTCCTTGCCCAGATAGGCGACATTGGCATCCTGGGTGCGACCCGACAGGATTTCGTTGCCGATCACCAGGATTGCCGCATTGGCCATGACTGTCTCCCATATGAGGGAGCTATACTATACCCAGTCGCGCAGGATGGCGACCAGGGGGATATCGGCGGGTGGCATGGGCAGGTCGCCCAGGCGCTGGGCGCGGACCCACCTCAATTCCTGGCCTTCGCGGGCGCTGGGGTTTCCTTTCCACACCCGGACCACGTAAAGCGGCATCAAGAGGTGGAAGGTGTCGTAATCATGGGAGGCGAAGGCGACGGGGGCCAGGCAGCTTTCGCGCACATCGATGCCCAGTTCCTCTTCCAGTTCACGGACCAGGGCGCTTTCCGGCGTCTCGCCCTCGCCGATCTTGCCGCCGGGAAATTCCCACAGCCCTTCCATGCTCTTGCCGGTGGGCCGCGACGCCATCAGGACGCGGCCGTCGCCGTCCACCAGGGCGGCGGCCACCACCAGCAGGGTGGGGCGGAGCGAGCGGGCCATCACCCACTCGGCCTTGCGCAGTTGGAAGACCGGCGAGACGACGCTGGTTCCCCGCGCGGGCATGGGACAGGTATCCACATGGTGGAAGGTCAGCCCCGCCTTCTCCAGCACCCGCTTTGACGCGGCGTTGTCGGGATGGAACGAGGCCCAGGCCCGGTCGAAGCCCAGTGTCTCGAACAAGTGACGGATCAGGCGATGGGCCGCCTCGGTGGCATAGCCCTGGTTCCAGAATTCCTTGCCGATCCAGTAGCCCAGTTCCGGCGTTCCGTCGTGCTCGAGACCGAATCCCATCACGCCGATCAGCACATTATCGGTGGTGCGTTCCAGGGCCAGGGCCACGCCTTTGCCCTCGATGCGGCGGACTTCTTGCTGGGCGACGAAGGTCTTGGCGTCGGCCGGGGTGAACGGGTGGGGGATGGCGGCGGTCAGACGCACCACCTCCCAATCGTCGAGCAAGGCGACCAGGGCGTCCAGGTCCTTGTCGCCCACGGGGCGCATGCGCAACCGCGCGGTCAGCAGGGGATGGCCTGCCCAGACCGTGCCCGTTTCCCGGCAACCCCGCTCCGCCATGACCTCGTCTCCGTTCCCTCAGGTCCGATAGGACCCGTTGATATCGATATAAGCGTGTGTCAGGTCGCAAGTATAGACGGTGGATCGCCCCTTGCCCACGCCCACATCCACTTCGATGACGATATCCTTGCCCTTGAAGTGGGCGGCTACCGGGGCTTCGTCGTAGCCGTGGGCCATTTCACCCTTGTCGGCCACCAGAACGCCGCCCATGCGGATGGAGAGTTTGTCGCGGTTGGCCTTCTCGCCCGCCTTGCCCACGGCGGCCACGACGCGGCCCCAATTGGCGTCCTCGCCCGCGATGGCGGTCTTGACCAGGGGCGAGTTGGCGATGGACATGCCGATGGTGCGCGCCGCCTTCTTGCCCGCCGCGCCGCTCACATGGATGGTGACAAATTTGGTGGCGCCCTCGCCGTCACGCACCACCTGCAACGCCAGATCCAGCAGCAGGTCGAACAGCTTGGCCTTGAAATCGGCCAGACGCTTGTCCTTGGCATCCTTGATCACCTTGTTGCCAGCCTTGCCCGTGGCAAAGAGCATCAGGGTGTCGCTGGTCGAGGTGTCGGAATCCACGGTGATGGCGTTGAAGGACTTGTCCACGCCCTTGGACAGCAGATCCTGCAGCACCGCAGCGGGCAATGCTGCGTCGGTGAAGACGTAGGACAGCATGGTGGCCATGTCGGGCGCGATCATGCCCGCGCCCTTGGCGATGCCGTTGATGATGACCGGGGTGCCGTCGATCACCGCGATGCGGGTGGCGCCCTTGGGATAGGTGTCGGTGGTCATGATGGCCTGGGCGGCTTCCTGCCAATTGCCGGGCTGAAGCTTGGCGCGCACATCGCCCAGCGCCGCCGTGATCTTCTCGTCGGGCAGGCGCACGCCGATCGTGCCGGTGGACGCGATATAGACTTCCGAGTCCTTGCAGTCCACCAGGGCGGAGGTGGCTTCCACCGTGCGGCGCACCGAGGCCTCGCCCACCGAGCCGGTGAAGGCGTTGGCATTGCCGGAATTGACCACCAGGGCGCGGGCCGAGCCCTTGGCTACCGCGCTTCGGCACCATTCCACCGGAGCCGAGGCGGTCAGCGAACGGGTGAACACGCCTGCGGCCGTGGTGCCCTTGTCCATCTCGACCATCAGCAGGTCGGTGCGCCCGGCATAGCGCACGCCGCAGGCGTGGCTGGCCAGCCGGATGCCGTTGATGACGGGCATGTCGGGAAAGCGTTCGGGAGCGAGGGGGGAGATGGCGGTCATGGAATCGGGTCTCGTCTCGGGTGATGAAAAGGAGAAAGGCCCGGCTGCTTGTCAGCGGCCGGGCCTTGGGGAAGGCTTTTACTTCTTGGCCGCGTCCAGCGGCGTGCCGTCGGGCTTGAACCGCTTGATCTTGGCCTTGTCGCGCAAATCCACGACCATCTTTTCCTGCAATTCGTCGGCGATCTGGCGCGCGATCACCGGCTTGGCCTGGTCATAGGGCGGAATGGTCGCCATCCGCTTGTCCTCGACCTTGATGACGTGATAGCCGAACTGGGTCTTCACCGGGGTCTTGGACACTTCGCCCGGACGCATGGCGAAAGCGACGGTGGAGAATTCCGGCACCATGGCGCCCTGGACGAAATAGCCCAGGTCGCCACCCATGGCGCCCGAACCGGTGTCCTTGGACCGGGACTTGGCCAGTTCGCCGAAGTCCTGGCCGCGATTCAGATCGGCGATGATGGAGCGGGCGCTTTCCTCGGTCTCCACCAGGATGTGGCGCGCATGCACCTCTTCCTGCGGCTGGAAGTTCTTCACCGCCTGGTCATAGCGGGCCTTGACCGCTTCCTCGGTGATGGCGCCGCGCACCTTCTTCTGCATCAGGGCCTGGGCCATGAGCTGAATCTCGACACGGTGCAGCGCGGCCTTAACCTCCGGGTCGGCGTCCAGCTTGTCCCGCTTGGCCTGTTCATAGACCAGCTGGTTGTTGATGGCGACCTCGAGCACCGCCTCATAGGGGGCCTGGGGTCCCATCTGGCGGCCGAACTCGGCCAGTTGCGACATCTTGATGTCGGAGCCGTTGACATTGGCGACAACGGTGTCGGCGGCGAAAGCCGGGCTGGCGGCCAGCCCCGCCGCCAGGGAAAGGGCGACCAAGGGGCGGCGCGCGAACAGCATCTTCATGAGCGAACGTTCCTTCTCGTCGATGGCCGGGACGCCGGAAGCGGTATCTACGGCCGAGACAACAGTGCCTGCGGTTGAACCACAACCGGAGGGGCGGCACAAGTGGTCGATTGGTATCACCCAGGAATGCGGCAAAGTCATGGCGGAAATCCGCCCCCACCCAGCACTGGATTCGAAGCCGACTCTGTGCAATATGGTTCCCCGACTTCGCAGGCCAGGGCGTGCTGCTTTTTCGCGCGCGCCGGCGCCACCCAATCCAAGCCCCCGGCCAGGGCGTGCCTGTAAGACGTCGTGTCGGACCAAGTGGAGGAAATTATGACTGTTCGCGTTGGCATCAACGGCTTCGGCCGCATCGGTCGCATGGTGTTCCGCGCCGTGGCGAAGGAATTCCCCGAGATCGAGATCGTCGGCATCAACGACCTCCTCGAGCCCGATTACCTCGCCTATATGCTGAAATACGATTCGGTGCATGGCCGCTTTGCCGGTGACATCTCGGTCGAAGGCTCGAACCTGATCGTCAATGGCAAGAAGGTCCGCCTCACCGCCGTCAAGGACCCGGCCGAGCTGAAGTGGGACGAGGTCAAGGCCGACATCGTCATCGAGTCCACCGGTCTGTTCCTGGATGCCGTCAACGCCGAGAAGCACATCAAGGCTGGCGCCAAGAAGGTGCTGATGAGCGCTCCGTCCAAGGACGACACCCCCATGTTCGTCTATGGCGTCAACCACGAGAAGTATGCGGGCGAGAAGATCGTTTCGGCCGCTTCGTGCACCACCAACTGCCTGGCTCCCGTCGCCAAGGTGCTGAACGACAACTGGGGCATCAAGCGCGGCCTGATGACCACCGTGCACGCCGCCACCGCCACCCAGAAGACCGTCGACGGCCCGTCCCAGAAGGATTGGCGCGGCGGCCGCGGCATCTTGGAGAACATCATCCCGTCGTCCACCGGTGCCGCCAAGGCCGTGGGCAAGGTCCTGCCCGAGCTGAACAAGAAGCTGACCGGCATGGCCTTCCGCGTCCCCACCTCGGACGTCTCGGTGGTCGATCTCACCGTCGAACTGAACAAGGACGCTTCTTACGAAGACATCTGCAAGGCCATGAAGGCCGCCTCGGAAGGCGCGCTGAAGGGCGTGCTGGGCTACACCGAGGACAAGGTGGTCGCCACCGACTTCGTCGGCTGCAACATGCCGTCCATCTTCGACGCCGACGCCGGCATCGCGCTGGACAGCACCTTCGTCAAGGTCGTCACCTGGTACGATAACGAATACGGCTATACCTGCAACATGCTGCGCTTCCTGCGCCACATCGCCAAGTAGGCCGGTCGTTCGATGCGGGCGGAAGGGTCTCCCTTCCGCCCGAATTCCATTTAAGACAAAAGGGGGCATTCATGTTCCGGACCATCGACAGCTTCGACGTCAAGGGCAAGCGGGTGCTGGTGCGCGCCGATCTCAACGTTCCGGCCAAGGACGGCAAGGTCACCGATACCACCCGTATCGACCGCTCCGCCGCCACCTTGAAGGAGCTGGCGGGCAAGGGCGCCAAGGTCATCGTACTGACCCATTTCGGCCGCCCCAAGGGCCGTGACGCCAAGTACTCCCAGAAGCTGCTGGTCGAGCCGCTGGCGCGGGCGGTGGGACAGCCCGTCCTGTGGGCCGATGACTGCATCGGCGTCGAGGTCGAGCAGATGATCGCCAAGATGAAGGACGGCGAGATCGCCCTTTTGGAAAACGTCCGCTTCTACGAGAACGAGGAAGAGAACGACATCGGCTTTGCCAAGATGCTGGCCGGTCTCGGCGATATCTATGTCAACGACGCCTTCTCGACCGCGCACCGCGCCCATGCTTCCACCGAAGGCGTGGCCCATCTACTGCCCTGTGCCGCCGGGCGTCTGATGCAGGCCGAGTTGGAAGCGCTGGGCAAGGCGCTGGAACATCCCGAGAAGCCCGTGGCCGCCATCGTCGGCGGCGCCAAGGTCTCCACCAAGCTGGACCTGCTGGGCAATCTGGTGGCCCGCGTCGATTACCTGATCATCGGCGGCGGCATGGCCAACACCTTCCTGTTCGCCCAGGGCAAGCAGGTGGGCAAGTCCTTGTGCGAGAAGGATCTGGCCGACACCGCGCGCGAGATTCTGGAAAAGGCCAAGGCCGCCCATTGCCATATCGTCCTGCCGGTCGATGCCGTGGTGGCGGGGGAGTTCGCCGAGAATGCCGCCAATCAGGTGGTTTCCGTCGATGCTGTGCCCGCCGACAAGATGATCCTGGATGCCGGTCCGGCCTCGGCCGAGGCCATCATCGACCGCCTGGGCGGCTGCAAGACCCTGGTGTGGAACGGCCCCCTGGGCGCCTTCGAGATCGCGCCCTTCGACAAGGCCACCAACGCGGTGGCTCAATGGGCCGCCGAGCGCACCGTTCAGGGCAAGCTGCTGACCGTGGGCGGGGGCGGTGACACCGTCTCGGCCCTGGCCAAGGCGGGCGTCGAGGACAAGTTCTCCTACATCTCCACGGCGGGCGGCGCCTTCCTGGAATGGCTGGAAGGCAAGGTCCTGCCCGGCGTCGCGGCCCTCGAGGTCAAGAACTGCGGCTCGGGCTGCGGCTGCGGCGGCTGATCGCGTAAACCCCAGGCGGGCTGCCGCCCGCACCCGCTTGGGGAGGTCCCCAAACCCCCTTTGTTTCAAAAATTAAGGGGGGTTCGGGGCATCGCCCCGATCGGGTTTGGGCGAAAGCCCAACCACTTCGAGGATTGGCGTCATATGACCGTTCATTTCATCGGTGCCGGACCCGGCGCTCCCGACCTGATCACCGTGCGGGGGCTGAACCTGATCCGCCGTTGCCCGGTGGTGCTCTATGCCGGTTCGCTGGTCCCGCCCGAGATCGTCGCCGAGGCCATGACGGACGCGCGGGTGATCGATACCGCGCCGCTTCATCTGGACGAGATCATCGCCGAGATGGAGATGGCCCATAATCTCGGGCAGCAGGTCGCGCGCGTCCATTCCGGTGACCCTTCCATCTATGGCGCCATCGCCGAGCAGATGCGCCGTCTCGACGCGCTGGGCATTCCCTATGACGTGACGCCGGGCGTCCCGGCCTTTGCGGCCGCGGCGGCCGCGCTGGCCACCGAGCTGACGCTCCCTGATATCAGCCAGACGGTGATTCTGACCCGGACCTCGGTGCGGTCCTCGGCCATGCCCAATAACGAGGATCTGGCGACGCTGGGTAAAAGCGGCGCGACCCTGGCCATCCATTTGTCGGTGTCCAATCTGGCCCATGTGGTCAAGGAGCTCTCGCCCCTTTACGGCGCGGATTGCCCGGTGGTGGTGGCCTTTAGGGTGGGCTGGCCCGATCAGAGCTTTATCCGGGGCTGCCTTTCGGACATCCGCGACAAAGTCAAGGCAGCGGGCCTGACCCGCACCGCCCTGATCCTGGTGGGCCGCGTGCTGGGTGGCGCCGAGTTCACCGATTCCCGGCTCTATGCCGAGGACCATACCCATGTCTTGCGCCCCGCGAAGGGGTAAGACTCGAGGGGCGCAACGTCCTATAGTACGGGCCACCATGCTCGACCTGCCTATTGACCTTCCCGAATTTCTCCCCGGTTCCGTTTGGCTGGCGGGTGCCGGGCCCGGTGATCCGGGGCTGCTGACCCTGCTGGCGCTCCATGCCATCAAGAGCGCCGAGGTGGTCATTCACGACGCCCTGGTGGATGGGCGCATCCTGGCGCTGATCCCCGCCGCGGCAGAGATCGAATCCATGGGCAAGCGGGGCGGCGAGGCTTCGGTCCGCCAAGCCGAGATCACGGCGCGGATGATCCATCTGGCCAAGGCGGGCAAGCGCGTGCTGCGCCTCAAGGGCGGCGATCCCTTCGTCTTTGGCCGCGGGCCGGAGGAGGCCTTGGCTTTGGCGGGCGCCGGAGTGCCTTTCCGCATCGTGCCGGGGATCACGGCGGGGATCGGCGGCCTGGCCTATGCCGGTATTCCGGTGACCGCCAAGGAAACCAATTCGGCGGTGGCCTTCGTCACCGGCCATGGTCCCGATGGCGAGATGCCCGACGCGTTCGACTGGGACGCCCTGGCGCGCGGCGCGCCGGTCCTGGTGTTCTATATGGGGCTGAAGCATCTGGAGCGCCTGACGTCGCGGCTGATGGCGGCGGGGCGGCGCCCCGATGAGGCGGCGGCCCTGGTCTGCAACGCGGCGACGGAACGCCAAAGCGTGCTGGAGACCACCCTGGCCGAGGCGGCGGGCGCGGTGGAGCGGGCGGGCCTCAAACCCCCCGCCCTGTTCGTGGTCGGGCAGGTGGTGGCGCTGCGGCGGCAACTGGACTGGTGGCGGGGATGAGCCGTTTCCCGGAATTCGTCATCCCGGCCTTGAGCCGGGATCCAGGGGGGGCGACTCCTGGATTCCGGATCGCGCGTTGCTTGTCCGGGATGACGAAGACGAGGGGGGCTGGGCGTGATTGAGATTTTCACAAATCTCGCCCATGCCGGAATGGGCATCTGCCGCGTGGGTATCGATGGCAACGAGAATCTGCTTCTCGGCCTGTTCGTCACCGGGCTGGTGGGCAGTCTGACCCATTGCGGCGGTATGTGCGGCCCCTTCGTCTTGTCGCAATGCGCGGCGCGGATGCAGGCCATCCCCTTGGAACGCATGACCGAGATGAGGCGGCTGGCGGGGGCGGCCTTGCTGCCTTATCATCTGGGCCGCGCAGCCACCTATGGCGCGCTGGGCGCTTTGGCGGCAAGCTTTGGCGGCATCTTGGGCGGCGGCGGATCGTTCCGGCTGCTGGCGGCGGGCTTGCTGGGCGTGGCGGCTTTTCTTCTGCTGGCCATGGCCTTGCCCGGGATCAAGGCGCTGGGCGGCGCGGGCGGCGACAGTCGCTGGGCGCAAAGCGTGGGGCGTCTGGCAGGCCCCTTGTTCGCCAGGCCCTTCGGGCTACGCGGCTGGGCGTTGGGGGTATTGTTGGGGTTCATCCCCTGTGGTTTGCTTTATGCCGCTTTGGCGGCAGCCGCCGCGGGCGGTAATGGGGTGGCTGGGGCGTTCGGCATGCTGGCCTTCTGGGCGGGCACGGTGCCCATGCTGGTTTTGGTGGCCATGGTGGGGCAGGCGGCCTTGTCCCACTGGCGGGCTCCGCTTTTGCGGGCGGCGCCGGCCTTGTTGGTTCTGAACGCGGGAATGCTGGGCTTCATGGCCTGGCAACTGCTCGCCTCGTGAATACGGAGAGACTTGTATGAAGTTCTCGCGCAGCCTGTTGGCCCTGATGGCGGTCATCGTCGTCGCCTTCGTGGTGATCGGTGTCCGTCTGGTCATCTGGAGCGGCCAGAGTTCCGAGGGCGCCAAGGCCATTCCGTCCATCGGCGGGCCTTTCCAACTGACCGATCACACCGGCAAGCAGGTCAGCGACCGGGATTACCGCAATCGCTACATGCTGATCTTCTTCGGCTATACCTTCTGCCCCGATGTCTGCCCGACCACCCTGTCGACGGTGACGGCGGCCATGGAAAAGCTGGGGCCCGGCTATGCCAAGAAGGTGGTGCCCATCTTCGTCACCATCGACCCCGAGCGCGACAGCGTGGCGGTGATGAAGGAGTATGTGAATGCCTTCTCGCCCGATATCGTCGGCCTGACCGGCACGCCCGAAGAGATCGCCAAGGTGGCCAAGGAGTTCAAGGTCTACGCCGCCAAGGTCAAGGGCGACCGGCCGGAAAACTACACCGTGGACCACTCAGCCATCCTTTACCTGATGGGACCCGATGGCAAATTCGTGGCCCATTTCACCCACGGCATTTCCGCCGATGATCTGGCGACGGGGCTGAAGAAGCACGTTGGTTAACGGTATCATCATCGCCGCGCCCGCCTCGGGCAGCGGCAAGACCACCCTGACGCTGGGCCTGCTGCGTTTGCTGGCCCGCAAGGGAGTGGCGGTGGGTTCGGCCAAGGTGGGGCCGGATTATATCGACCCCGCCTTCCACGCGGCGGCCTCGGGGCGGCCCTGCTACAATCTGGATTCCTGGGCCATGCGCCCGGCCACATTGGCCGCTTTGGCCGCCAAGGCGGGGCGGTGCGCCGATCTGCTGGTCTGCGAAGGGGTGATGGGCCTGTTCGACGGCGCCTTCGTGGCCCAAGGCCAGCCCGACGGCAGCACCGCCGATCTGGCCGCCGCCACGGGCTGGCCGGTGGTCCTGGTCATCGACGGGCGCGGCATGACCGGATCGGCGGCGGCCGTGCTGGCCGGTTTCGCCCATCTGCGTTCCGATCTGCGGCTGCGGGGCGTGATCTTCAACCGGGTGATGGGGGAAAAGCACAAGGCGGCCATCGCGGCGGCCTGCGCCGCATATTGTCCGGAGGTCACGCTGCTGGGCTTCCTGCCGCCGTCTGCCGGACTGGAGACGCCGTCGCGTCATCTGGGGCTGGTCCAGGCCGCCGAGCGCGCCGACCTTCAGGCCTTTCTCGACGGCGCGGCCGCCCTGGTGGCGGAGCATCTGGACGTGGACGGGCTGATCAATCTGGCCGAGCCGTCGCGTCTGGCGGCAAATAACGGCGGCACAGGCGTCCCCCCCCTGGGACGTCGCATCGCCGTGGCCCGCGATACCGCCTTCGCCTTCGCCTATCCCGCCCTGCTGGAAGGCTGGCGGGAGGCGGGGGCGGAACTGTCCTTCTTTTCTCCCCTGGCCGATCAAGGGCCGGACGAGGGGGCCGATTCCGTCTATCTGCCGGGCGGCTATCCCGAACTTCATGCCGGGCGGCTGGCAGGCAATGCCGGGTTTCTGGGCGGGTTGCGCGGTGCTGCGTCGCGCGGTGCGGTGCTCTATGGCGAATGCGGCGGCTATATGGTCCTGGGCCGAGGAATGGAGGACGCCCAAGGCGGCCGTCATGAAATGGCCGGGCTGCTGGGGCTGGAAACCTCGTTCGCCAGACGCAAACTGCATCTGGGATACCGCCACGCCACCCTGGCCGCCGCCGGGCCCCTGGGCCGGGCGGGGGCGGGTTTTCGCGGCCACGAATTCCACTATGCCTCCATCCTGGCGGAAGAGGGCGCGGCGCTCTTCTCCATCACCGACGCGCCAGGGACGCGGCTGGGAATGGCGGGACTGGTGGAGGGCCGGGTAATGGGTTCCTTCGTCCATCTGATCGATTCCAGCCCTTGAACTTGCTGCGACGCAGCATGAAATGATTCCAGGGTCAAGGCGTAATCTGCATCACAATGCCGAATAATTTTGTTGCGGGGAATGCTATCGGCCTGTAACAAAAAACCACGCCACCGTTCCAATCAGCCGGGGTTCGACGGACATGCTCTATCATCTGCACGAAATGCAGCACCACGCCTTTGCCCCCATGCGCATGCTGGCCGAGGCCATGCAGTCGGTTTACAGCCACCCCTGGGTGCCCATGGCCTATACCAAGTTCGGCCGCACGGTGGCGGCGACGGCGGAACTGGTCGAGCGCACCACGCGGCGGTATCCCAAGCCGCCCTTCAACCTGCACACCACCACCGTCGACGGCGAGTCGGTGCATGTGGTCGAGCAGGTGGCCAAGGCGACGCCATTTTGCAATCTGCTGCATTTCAAGCGCAGCGTCGAAGGGCGAAAGGACCCCAAGGTGCTGCTGCTGGCGCCCATGTCGGGTCACTTCGCCACCTTGCTGCGCGGCACGGTGGAGACCATGCTGCACGAGCATGACGTCTACATCACCGACTGGATCGACACCCGCAACGTGCCGCTGTCCCATGGCGATTTCACCCTGGACGACTATATCGACCTGCTGGTGGAGTTCATGGAATTCTTAGGCCCCGACACCCATGTGATGGCGGTGTGCCAGCCTTCGGTGCCCATGCTGGCGGCGGTGTCGCTGATGGCGGCCGACAACAACCCCAACCAGCCGCGCTCCATGCTGATGATGGGCGGGCCCATCGACACCCGCGTCAATCCCACCAAGGTCAACGACGTCGCCACCCACAAGCCCTTTTCTTGGTTCGAGCGCACGGTGATCCACACGGTGCCCATGAACTATCCGGGCCATGGCCGCAGAGTCTATCCCGGCTTTTTGCAACTGCACGGCTTCATGAGCATGAATCTCGAGCGCCATGTGGGCGAACACGTCAAGCTGTACCAGAACATGGTCAAGGGTGACGGCGATTCCGCCGCCCAGCACCGGGAATTCTATGACGAATATCTGTCGGTGATGGACCTGCCCGCCGACTACTATCTGGAAACCATCCGCAAGGTGTTCCAGGAGCATCACCTGGCCCGTGGCATCATGGTGTCGCGGGACCGCAAGGTCGATCCCGGCGCCATCCGCCATACCGCCCTGATGACCATCGAGGGCGAGAAGGACGACATCACCGGCGTGGGCCAGACCAAGGCAGCCCACGCTCTGTGCTGCAATCTGGCGCCCGAGAAGCAGCGCTACCACTTGCAGCCCAAGGTGGGTCATTATGGCGTCTTCAATGGCCGCCGCTGGCGTGAAGAGGTCTACCCCAATGTCCGCGAATTCATCCGCCAACACGACCGGGGCTGATCGAGACGCGGAGGGTCCGCCCTTCTGGCGGACCACTCCGCTGTCGGCCATGACGCGGGCGCAGTGGGAGTCGTTGTGCGACGGCTGCGGCCGTTGCTGCCTGCATAAGCTGGAAGACGCCGATACCGGCGAAGTCCACTACACCAATGTGGCCTGCCGCCTGCTCAACCTGCACACCTGCGGCTGCAAGAAGTATACGACGCGCTGGGATTCGGTGCCGGACTGCGTTGAACTCAGTCCCGTGGTGCTGCCCACCCTCCACTGGCTGCCGTCCACCTGCGCCTATCGGGTCCTGGCAGAGGGCAAGGTGTTGCAATGGTGGCATCCGCTGGTCTCGGGCGATCCGGAGAGCGTGCATCGGGCGGGCATTTCGGTGCGCGGCAAGGTCATTGCCGAATCTCGCGCCGATCTGCTGGACTATCATGTGGTGACCTGGCCGGAATAACCTGCTTCCAGGCATCCTCAGTAGGCGTATTCCTTGAAGATGGGATCGACCGAGCCCTGCCAGCGGGTGTGGAAGGCTTCCAGCATCTCCTCCGACGCGGTCTTGCCGCTTTTGACCACGGTTTCGATGGGGTCGAGATAGATGGTCTCGTCGCGCCCCGAATCGTTGAGGCGGCCACGGGCCTTCAGTCCGGCCCTGGCCAGGGCCAGAACGTCGGAGGCCACCTCGCGCACGCTGCGGCCATTGATGGTGGCGGCCAACCCTTGCGCGGGAACGGTGGCGCGCAGCGCCTCGCGCTGTTCGGCGCTCCAGTCCTTGACCAGATCCCAGGCCCCATTCAGGGCCGCGTCGTCGTAAAGCAGGCCGGTCCACAGGGCGGGCAGGGCGCACAGGCGCCGCCAGGGGCCCGCATCGGCGCCGCGCATCTCCAGGAACTTTTTGAGCCGCACATCGGGGAAGGCGGTGGTCAGATGGTCGGCCCAGTCGCCCATGGTGGGCAATTCGCCGGGGAAGGCGGGCAGCTTACCCGCCATGAAGTCGCGGAAGCTCTGGCCCGCCGCGTCGATATACTTGCCGTCGCGGTAGACGAAATACATGGGGACATCGAGCATCCAGTCCACATAGCGCTCGAAGCCCATGCCGTCCTCGAAGGCGAAGGGCAGCCCGCCCGTGCGGTAGCGGTCGGTATCGGTCCAGACATCGCCGCGCGACGAGATGAATCCCGAGGGCTTGCCGTCGATGAAGGGCGAGGCGGCGAACAGGGCGGTGGCGATGGGCTGCAGCGCCAGGGAGACTCGCAGCTTCTTGACCATGTCGGCTTCGGAGGCGAAATCCAGGTTCACCTGCACCGTGCAGGTGCGCAGCATCATGTCCAGACCCTTGGTCCCCACTTCGGGCATGTAGCGGCGCATGATGACGTAGCGGCCCTTGGGCATCCAGGGCGTATCGGTCCGGCTCCATTTGGGCTGAAATCCCACGCCCAGGAAGCCTATCCCCAAGTGCTGGGCCACATGCTTGACCTGGGCCAGGTGATGGGTGACCTCGGCGGCGGTCTGATGGATGTTCTCCAAGAGGCCGCCAGACAGTTCCAACTGCCCGCCCGGTTCCAGGCTGATGGCGGCGCCGCAGTAGTCGTGCAGCGCGATCACATGGTCGCCCTCGAAGACCGGCTCCCAGCCCAGGCCGACCAATCCGTCCAACATGGCCTTGACGCCATGCCCGCCTTCATAGGGCAGCGGCTTCAGGTCGTCGAGGGAGAAACCGAACTTCTCATGCTCGGTGCCGATGCGCCAGGCGTCCTTCGGCTTGCATCCGGATTCCAGGTACTCGACCAGCTGGTGCTTGCCGGCGATGGGTTCGCCGCTGGGCTTGGCGGGTGCGGACATGGGGGGATGATCCTACTGAGCTAATCGGAGCCACAGCAAACGACAGGGCGCATGGGGGCGTCAAGCGCCGAATCCGCCTCCCTCCTCCTTGAAACCATTCCCCTTGGCGCGAATAAGGTGTTGCGGAAGGGGCCCCAGTGCGTTTACGTCACTGACCTATCGCTGCAAGTTTGTTCCGGTGTCTCATGATGAAGATCATTCGCGCGAAGCTGCATGGCATTCGCGTCACCAATGCCGACCTCAATTATCACGGCTCGATCACCCTTGATCCCGAGCAGTGCGAGATGGCCGGCATCTATCCCATGGAATTCGTCGACATCTGGAATAAGAATTCGGCGGCCCGCATTTCGACCTATGTCATCTTCGGCGAGCCGGGCTCGCGCTGCTGCGTGCTGAACGGCGCCGCGGCGCGCACCTGTCAGAAGGGCGACGAACTGATCATCGCTGCCTCGGCGGATATTTCCGGACCGGAAAAGCTTTACGAGATCAAGCCGCGCATCCTGACCTTCCTGCCCGACAATCACGTCGATCAGGTGCTGTATTACGACGTCTTCCAAAGCGAGAAGCGTCCTTACGACTTCCGCATCGTCGATGCCGACAAGCATACCATCGAGAGCTGCCACACCTGGCCCAACGTGGATATCACCAAACTGCGCTCCGATCTGGCGGCCAAGGGCTGGAGCGAGGCCGAAATCGACGCCTTCATCGCGTCGCATTTTTCTCTGTAGATCTAATACTGCCCCTCGCCGGGCGGGCGCCTCGGGCGCCCTTGGCCGCCGCCTCAATGGCGGCTACATTCCGGCGAAAAGGAGGTTCGCCGGAATGACTGTCAGACCCGCCATCGTCTTGCTCAGCGGCGGCCTCGATTCCGCCACCGTGCTGGCCATCGCCAAGGCCGAGGGATTCACGCCCTCGGCGCTGACGTTCCGCTACGGCCAGCGTCATGCGGTGGAGATCCGGGCGGCCGAGCGGGTGGCGGCGGCCTTGAGGGTCAGCGATCACCGCGTCGCCGATATCGATCTTCGGGTCTTCGGCGGTTCGGCGCTGACTTCGGATATCGCGGTGCCCAAGGGCAATCTGGATGAGGCTATCCCGGAGGGAATTCCGGTCACCTACGTTCCCGCCCGCAACACCATCATGCTGTCCTTCGCCCTGGCCTTTGCAGAGGTGCTGGGCGCCGCCGATATCTTCGTCGGCGTCAATGCCGTGGATTATTCCGGCTATCCCGATTGTCGCCCCGACTACATCAAGGCCTTCGAGGCCATGGCCAATCTGGCCACCAAGGCGGCGGTGGAGGGCACCCGCATGACCTTGCACACGCCGCTGATCGACCTCACCAAGGCCGACATCATCCGGCGCGGTCTGGCGCTCGGCGTGGATTATTCGCTCACCTCCACCTGCTATGATCCCGACCCCATGGGGCGGGCCTGCGGTCATTGCGATTCGTGTCGGCTGCGCCTCAAGGGCTTCGCCGAGGCGGGGCTGGCCGATCCGGCGGAATACGCCCCGTGATCCGGGCGGTTCTCGGCCTCCTCATCGTCTTGGCGGCGGGGTGGGCCGAGGCGGCTGATGTGCATGTCATCTCGCAGATTCAGGGTGACACGGCAAGCGAGCAGGGCATGGTGGTGGTGCGAGAGGCCTATCGCCGGGTCGGCATCGAGGTCAGGGCGGAGCTTTTGCCCAACGAGCGTGGCACCGTCTCGGCCGATACGGGCGATACCGACGGCGACACCATGCGCATGGCCGGGCTGGAGGCCAAATATCCCAATCTGGTGCGGGTTCCCGAGCCGGTCATGCTCTTCAACCTCGTCGCCTTCACTGCTGGGCTGAAATTCGACGTGGAGGGCTGGGAAAGCCTGCGGCCCTATACATTGTGCATCGTGCGCGGGTTCAAGCTGGGCGAGATGCGGAGCCAGGGGATGAACCGCGAACTGCCTGCCTCGTCCGAGGCCGCCTTCCGCATGCTCCGGGCCGGGCATTGCCAGGTCGCCCCCATGGGGGAAGCCTTCTGGCTGATGATCGACGAATTGAAGCTGGGGCCGTTGCGGGCGCTGAACCAGCCGGTGGAGGTCACGCCGCTTTACCACTACGTCAACAAGCGCCACGCCCATCTGGTGCCCAAATTGGCCGAGGCGTTGAAGGCCATGCGCCGGGACGGGACCATTGATTCCATCATGGCCGCCGACCGCGCCGCCATTCATTCGGCCAGAGAGCGCAATTCGGTCAGGGATTGACCGAGTCCAGCCAGGCCTGGAACATCAGGGCGTGCCATATCTCGTTCTGCCAGTTCTTGGCGCCCGAGCGGTGTTCGCGCCAGCACTGGGCCACCAGGGCGGTGTCGAGAAATCCCTGACGGCGCAGGCGGTCCTCGGACAAGAGATCGTCGGCCCAGTCCCGCAACTGGCCGTTCAGCCAGCGGCGCAGCGGCACCTCGAAGCCCATCTTGGGGCGGTCCACCAGGGCGCGGGGCACATGGCGGTACAGCACCCGGCGCAGAACCGCTTTGCCCGTTTCCCCCTCGATCTTCAGGCCCGTGGGCAGGCTCCAGGCGAATTGGGCGATTTCCAAGGCCAGGAAGGGCAGGCGGGCTTCAAGCGAGGCGCCCATGGTGGCGCGGTCGGTCTTCACGCACAGATCGTCGGGCAGATAGCCGCAGGCATCCAGAACCATGGTGGCCAGGGCGTCGTCTTTCAGGGCGGGCGTGGGGGCGGAGAACAGGCTTTGCGCCTCTCGCGCTCCCGGCACCAGGGCAGGCATGCCGCGCCAGCGGGAATAGTGTAGCCCCAGCAGACCGGCCAAGGACTGGACCTCCAGCCGCTCGGCCTCGCGCCGCAGGCGGTGGCCGGGATGGCTGCGGCGCTTGGCGAATCGTCCGGCCAGGGCGGCCAGCCCCTCGGCGGGTTCGGCCAGCTGGCGTGCGCCCAGGGCGCCCAGGGATTTGAGGCCGCCGGGCAGGCCCCGCAGCCGTCCCCAGTCCTTGGGGATGGACCGGTAGATGCCATAGCCGCCGAACAATTCGTCGGCGCCGTCGCCCGACAGGGCCACCGTCACGCTCTTGCGCGTCACCTGGGCCAGCAGGGCGGTGGGCAGGGCGGCGGCATCGGCGAAGGGCTCGTCATAGAGCAGGGGCAGGCGCGGCACTTGGGCCAGGGCTTCGGCATCGCTGATCCGCACCTCGGTATGGATGGTACCCAGATGATCGGCCACGGCGCGGGCATGGGGGCTCTCATCCAGGCCGGATTGGTCGAAGCCGATGGTGAAGGAATGAACCGGCTCGGACGACAACTGCCGCATCAGGGCGGCGGTAATGGAGGAATCGATGCCGCCCGACAGGAAGACGCCCACCGGCACATCGGCCTGCATGCGCAGCCTTACCGATTGACGCAGCAGTTCTTCCAACCGGTCGGCGGCCGCCTCGGCATTGCCGGTAAAGCCGTTCTCGACCCCGGCCGCGCATTCCGCCGCCGACCAATAGGCCTGGGTGGAGATTTGCCCCTCAGAGACCCGCATCACATGGCCGGGTTCCAGCTTGAATACGCCGGAATGGATGGTGTGCGGCGCCGTGATCCAGCCCAGCCGCATGTAAAGGGCCAGGGCATCGCGGTCGATGCCGCCTGTCCAGGCGGGATGGGCCCTGAGCGCCTTGATCTCCGAGCCGAACAGCAGGTGGCCGCCCGATTGCGTCCAATACAGGGGCTTCTCGCCAAAGCGGTCGCGGGCCAGGGTCAGGACGCGGTCCTGCCGATCCCACAGGGCGAAGGCGAACATGCCATCGAATTCGGCCAGGGCCCGTTCCATGCCCCAGGCGGAAACCGCCTGCAACAGCACTTCGGTGTCGGAATGGCCGCGCCAGCCGATGTCCTCGCCCAGCCGGGCGCGCAAGGCTTCGTGGTTGTAGATCTCGCCGTTGAAGCTGATCACCCAGCGCCCGTCATGGGACGTCATGGGCTGATGGCCCTGGGGGCTCAGATCGATGATGGCCAGGCGGCGAAAGCCCAGCGCCACCCCCGCTCCGTCATCCACCCAGGCGCCGTCGTCGTCGGGGCCGCGATGAAGAAGGGTGGCGGCCATGGCCCGCACCACCCGCTCCCGGTCGGGAGTGGCCTGGGTGAGATCGAGAAAACCGGCGAAGCCGCACATGGTCGGTGAAGTGTTCCGCGATGAAACCTGGGGGACCTTATAGCAAATCTCGATGAGGGGCGCGCACCGAGATTTGCCTAGGCGCTCCCTCCGGGGAATCGAGATATATCTCGATGGCGGCGCGGCTTATGCCGCGGGAGCCAAGCGGGTTTGAAAATCCCGCGCCCGGCGATTGATGGGCATTTAAGTCTTGCGCAAAACCACCACAAGGCCGGGCACATCCTCTCCCGCTTCCTGGCGGGTGGAGGCTTTTTCCGCATAGGTCACCTGAAAGCCCTGGTCCAGGGCCACCGCTTCCACGTAAGCATGGGCATGGGCGTAACGGTTCTTGGCCCCCAGCACATAGGAGGCGCAGTCGTCGGCCCGCTCCACCGTGAAGGCGAAGATGCCGCCGGGTTTCAAGGCCTCGGCGGTGGCGGCCATGACCTCTTCCAGGCCGCCGAAATAAACCAGGACATCGGCGGCGACCACCAGATCATAGGCCTGAGGGTGGCGTTTCAGACCGGCGACCAGTTCCCCCACTTCCAGCCCGTCATACAGGCCGCGGCTGCGGGCCTTGTCCACCATGGCGCCTGACAGGTCGATTCCGTCCAGCCGGGCGGCCAGGGGGCGCAGGACGGGCGCGGCCAGCCCGGTGCCGCAGCCCGCGTCCAGCACGATCAGGTCCTTGCGGCCGTCCAGAACCTTCTCCAGGGCCTGGGCCAGCAAAGCCGGAGCGCGATAAGCCAGCTTTTCCACCAGGGCCGCGTCGAAATTCACGGCGTAATCATCGAACAATTGGCGCACATAGGCGTCGGGAGCGCGTTTGGGGGCATCGACGGCGCCAGCCTGGGCCAGGCCCAGGGCGGCGCCGTGGCGGTCTTCGGGGTCCAACTCCAGGCATCGGCGAAAATTCTTGGCGGCCCGGTCCTTCTGCCCCAGTTCCAGACGGGCTTCGGCCAGGCAGTAATGGGCATGCACCGCGTTCGGGTCGGCGGTCACCGCCCGTTCGAAGGCGGCGGCAGCGGCTTCGGGCATGCCCAGGGCTTTGCGGATCAGCCCGAGTTCCAGCCAGCCCGACACGTCGCGCGAATTGAGCTTGGTGGCGCGTTCGGCATGGACCCTGGCGTCGTCCAGGCGGCCCATGCCGCGCAGGGCGGCGGCCAGATTGGCCCGGGTGCCCGCGTGGTCGCGGCGCAGATCGGCGGCACCCGAAAGAACGGCGACCGCGCGGTCGTACTGGCCGAGCGCGCTCAGAACCAGCCCGTAATTGTTCAGCGCCACGGCCCAGTCGGGGCGAAGCGCCAGCGAGCGTTCCAGGACGTGGGCCGCTTGCACGTGTTCTCCGGTCTGGTGCAGCAAGGTCCCCAGGGTGCACAGCGCCTCCGGATGACGGGGATCGGAGGCGACGGCCCGCTGGGCGTATTCCAGCGCCTCTGTCCGGTTGCGGCCCAGACGGCCGAGAAGTTCGGCCAGACGGGCATTGGCCTCGGCGTGGTTGGGGTCGGCGGCCAGAATGGCGCGATAGTGCAAAATCGCGCTGTTGTGATTGTCCAGGGCTTCCAGGGCACGGCCCAAGGCCAGACGCGGCACGGCCTGATTGGGGTCGGCCGCCACGGCCTGGGTCAGATGTTCCGCCGCGCGGCGGGCTTGGCCCTGGCCGAGGGCGATCAGGCCCAACAGGTAATGGGCGCCTCCGAATTCGGGTTTTGTCTCGATGATGGACCGCGCCAGCCGCCGGGCCTCGGCGGCATTGCCGTCATCCCAGGCCTGCATGGCGCGACCGAACGCCTCGCCGATATTCAGCGGCTTGCTGCTGGTCGTCATGGTTTCCCCTCTTTTGTTACAGAATATGCCTCCAGGTCGTGGAGGAGCAACGCGGGAAACCGGGGGCGGCATTACGCCTTGCGAATGGCAACGATGTCTGTTACATATTGCCCATGGCCAAGAACTGCCGCTTTGCTGTCGCCGTCCACATCGCATCCCTGCTCGCCTCCATGGATGGCAAGGCGTGCACGTCGGAATGGATCGCCGGTTCGGTCAACACCAACCCCGTGGTGGTGCGGCGCCTGCTGTCGGCCCTGGCCAAGGCCGGGTTGGTGCATTCGACCCGGGGAAGTGCTGGCGGATCGGTCCTGGCGCTTGGCCCCGAGCGCATCTCCCTGCTCGATATCCACCGGGCGGTGGACGAGGAGGAGGAACCCGCGCTCCATAACCAGCCGCCCAATCCGGATTGTCCGGTCGGGCGCAACATCCAGTCGGTGCTGGTCCGGGTCATCGAGAGGGCCGACGCCGCCCGCGACGGTGTTTTATCCGCCACCTTACTGTCCGATGTGGTGGGGGCTCTGAAGGCCGAGGGGAAGTAGAGCCATTTTTTTTGTGGTTAAACGTAACAGTAACGATTGCCATTACATCTCAGGAGAGCATCATGACATCCATCGCCATCGTTTTTCATTCGGGATATGGCCACACCAAGGTGGTGGCCGAGGCCGTCGCCGCCGGTGCCGCTTTGGTCGCGGGGACGCAGGTCCATCTGGTCGCCGCCGAGGAGGCGGAGGCCAAGGCCGATCTGCTGAACGGCGCCGACGCCATCATCTTCGGCTCGCCGACCTATATGGGCGCCGTCTTGGCCAAGTTCAAAGAGTTCATGGAATGGAGCTCCAAGACCTGGTACGGCCGGGGCTGGATCGACAAGCTGGCGGCTGGTTTCACCGTCTCGGCCAGCCAAAACGGTGACAAGCTGGCGGTTCTTCAGCAATTGTCGGTCTTCGCCGCCCAGCACGGCATGATCTGGGTCGGTCTCGACCTGCTGCCCGGCAACAACAATTCCAAGGGCAGCGTCGAGGATCTGAACCGCCTGGGCAGCTTCCTGGGGGCCATGGCCCAGGCCAATGCAGACCAAGGGCCAGAAGGCGTCACAAACGCCGACAAGAAGACCGCCACCCATCTGGGCAAGCGCGTCGCCGAGGCGGCCGCGCGGTGGAAGAAATAGGAGGGGGAAGACGGCCTGGCGTCTGTCTGATTTACACTGAATCGGCTTTTTTGTTCCGTCACCCTCGGGCTTGACCCGAGGGTCCATGGATGGCCGGGTGAAGCCCACGGCTGTGCGGTTTAAATTTCCATGAGAGACCCGAATGGCAAAGCCAATGCGGGTTTCATCCGGTCATGGAACACGGAGGACACGGATGCCGCTTCGCGGCCAAGAATGATCACGGATTATAAAAATCCCATATGGTCATTCTGGGCCAAGGTCAGGGAGATGGCCGGAAACAAGAACATTTCCGTGTCTATCCGTGAGCGGTGCAAAGCACCGCATCCGTGACATCCGTGTCTCATGACTCCACGTCTGCCGCCTTAAATTAAACCGGACAGCCGTAGGTCAAGCCCGGCCATGACCGAATAATAGGATGCCCCCGCTAAAAGCGGACGGCCCAACCGTTCTCGGCCAGCACCGTGCCCGCCAGATACAGCGAGCCGCAGATCAGGATGCGGGCCGGGTCGGTGCTGGCCGAGACCAGTTCGGCGATGGCGGCTTCCACCGAGGGCGAGGGCTTGGCGTCCAGGCAGAAATGCCGGGTCGCCGCATGGGCAGCGTCCTCGGCGGACAGGCTTGCCGCCTCGCCCGGAATACTGATGGTGCGCAGGGTATGAAAACGGGCCGCCAGGGGTTCCAGATAGCCGTCCACATCCTTGGTGGACAGAATGCCGAATACGCCCATCAGGGGCTTGTCCCGCCAGGAACGGGCGTGCTGGGCGATGGCTTCGGCGGCATGGGGGTTGTGCCCGCCGTCCAGCCACACTTCCCAGCCCTGGGGCAGCAGATCCACCAGCGGTCCCTTGGTCAGGCGTTGCAGCCGCGCGGGCCATTCCACCGACCGGATGCCAAGGCTCAGGGCGCCTTGGGGAAAGTCGGGAAAGACCGGGGGCGCCTGGGTGCGCGACAGGCGCTCGATACAGGCCAGGGCCAGGGCGGTGTTGCGGTACTGAAAGGCTCCGGCCAGGGCGGGGGCGGGCAGGCTCCATTCCACCGAGGGGCCGCGATAGAAAAGCCCGCCATCGGGAGCGGTGCGGGCGAAGAAGTGCTCGCCCTCCTTGATCAGCGGCACGCCCAGTTCGGTGGAACGGGCATCCAGCACCTTGGCCGCCTTTCGCCCCTGCTTGGCGACCATGCAGGCCACCCCGCGCTTCATGATGCCCGCCTTTTCGGCGGCGATGGCCTCGATGCGGCCGCCTAAGAAACTTTCGTGGTCCATGGCGATGGGGGTCAGCACGGTCAGCGCCGGGCGGTCCACCACATTGGTGGCATCCAGCCGCCCGCCCAGGCCAGTCTCCAGGATGCAGACCTCCGCGGGATGCCTGGCGAAGGCCAGGAAGGCGGCGGCGGTGGTGATCTCGAAGAAGGTGATGGGATTGCCGCCATTGGCCGCCTCGACCTCTTCCAACAGGGCCAGAAGCTCCGGATCGGTGGGCAGCGTGCCTGCGATGCGGATGCGCTCGGCAAAGCGCACCAGATGGGGCGAGGTGTAGACATGGGCCCGCATCCCAGCCGCCTCGAACAGGGCGCGCAAGGTCGCCACCGTAGAGCCTTTGCCGTTGGTTCCCGCCACATGGATCACCGGCGCCAGCTTGTCCTGGGGATTGCCCAGGGCGTCCAGCAGGCGCAGCACGCGCTCCAACGACAGGTCGATGACTTTGGGATGCAGCCGGGTCAGGCGGTCGAGAATACTGTCGATCATGGCCGTAAACTTGGGGTCAGGCGCGATCCGGCAGGGTGAAGGTGAAGGTGCTGCCCTGGTCGGGGGCGGACACCACCCGGATGCGGCCGCCGTGACGTTCCACGATCTTGCGGCAGATGGCAAGGCCAATCCCCGTCCCCTCATAGCGCTGGAGGGAATGAAGGCGCTGGAACACCACGAAGATCTTGTCCCAATAGGCTTCGTCGATGCCGATGCCGTTATCGGCGATGGAGAATTCCCAGGCTCCGTCGCTTCGCGCCGCCGTCACGCTGATGTCGGGCTTGCGGCCTTCATGGTGGAACTTGATGGCATTGGCGATCAGGTGCTGGAACAGAACCCGGATCTGCCCCGGATCGGCGTTGACCACGGGCAGGGCGCCGTGGCTGACCACGGCCTTGGTTTCGTCGATCTTGGGCTTCAGGGCATCGAGCGCGTCTATCAGCACAGCCTCGGTATCCGTCGGCGGGAAGGTGGCCGACCCCCGGTCGATCATGGTGTATTCCAGCAGACCGGCCAACTGGTCGCGCATGCGGTGGGCGCCATCGATGGCATAGGCGATATACTGGGCGGCGTCCTCGCCCAGCTTGTCGCCATAGCGCAGCTGCAGCAGTTGCAGGAAGCTGACGATGGTCCGGGCCGGCTCCTGCAGATCGTGGGCGGCGACGGCGGTGACCATTTCCAGATCGTAATGGGCGCGGCGCAGACTTTCCTCGGCGGATTTGCGGTCAGTGATGTCGCGGCTGACGCCCACCATGCCCAGCAAGCTTCCCTTGGCATCGTAAATGGGGGCCTTGACGGTTTCCAGCAGGACGTGGCGCCCGTCGGGATAGTCGATCCACTCCTCGTTGGTGGACGGGCGCCCGGCGGCCATGGCATCGCGGTCCTTGGCGCGGTAGAATTCGGCGACCTCGGCGGGGGCGAATTCGTGGTCGCTCTTGCCGATCATCTCGGATTCCGGTTTGCCGCAATAGGTGGCAAAGGCCCGGTTATAGCCAAGATAGCGCGACTGCGAATCCTTGAAGAAGATCAGGTCGGGAACCGAATCCATCAAGGTGCGCAGCAAGGCCTGTTCCTTGGCCAGGGCCGCATAAGGCGCCTTGATGCCTGAGACGAACAGCGCGCTGTAGATCAGCAGATAGGCCAGCGCCTTGCCCACATGCCCGGCCAGATTGAAGAAATCGCCCACATCGCCGTAAAGGGTCAGCAAGACACCGGCCAGGGCCAAAATCCAGGCGGCGGCGGCCAATTTCAGTTCATTGCGGTCGCCGGTGCGGCGGTAACGCAGATACAAGAGGCTGGCGGCACCCGTATAGGCGGCCGATAGAACGTATTCCGCGACGATCTTGAAGGGGGTAAGACCGCTGCCGGGAATGAAGGTCCGCGGGAACCAGTCGGGGTGGGCGACTCCAACGACGATCAGTCCCGCAGTCAGCACGCCGACCGCGCCCAGCCATGCCCGCCGGTTCATGCCGCTTAACTTGTGCTCGGAGGTGAGAATGGCCAAAAGAAGGCCCGCGGCCATGGCGAGACGACCGAGAAGCCAAAGATTGATGGCCTTTTCCGGGCCGCTGGGGGTGATCAGGTCCGGCATCCCGGCATAGGAGAGGGTGTGGAAGATGTCGATGGCTGAAGCCGACATGGCGGCCAGCCCCAGGATCAGATTTCTCTGACTGCGGTCGGAGTGGCGAACCGCCCAGCCGAGCGAGAACACCATCAGCGACACGGCGATGCTGACCAGCTCGAGGCCGGAATGAACCGCCAGATAGGCTGCCGGATTTTCAAAGACCTGCCCCGGCGGGACGATTCGCACGGCCGCGCCGCAAAGCACCGCGGCCGCCACCAGCAGAAGCGGCGGCAGGACCAGAGGCAGAATGACCTTATCGTCCGGACGCATGTCGGGAATCCTATGAGGGAAGCCCAAAAAGTAATACCGAGGTCCAGGACCTCGGTATTACCATTTATTTAGTATAGTGCCTTGGAGCGATGATTGCCAGTCCCGTTAAAGCGGGCTCAGTCCTGATCCACCGCATCCGGGATATCGATGGGCAGCGATAGCAGATCGCCCGCCGCCCCGCGATTGCGCAGCAGGGACAGGATGCGAATCATGGTGGCGCGCAGGTCGCGGCGCGGCACCACCATGTCGACCATGCCGTGCTCCAGCAGGTATTCCGCCTTCTGGAAGCCCTCGGGCAGCTTTTCGCGGATGGTGCTCTCGATGACGCGGGCGCCTGCGAAGCCGATCACCGCGCCGGGCTCGGCGATGGCGATGTCACCCAGCATGGCGAAGCTGGCCGAGACGCCGCCGGTGGTGGGGTCGGTCAGCAGCACGATATAGGGCAACCGCTTTTCCTTGACCTTGTCCACCGCCACGGTGGTGCGGGCCATCTGCATCAGGGACAGGATGCCTTCCTGCATGCGGGCGCCGCCCGAGGCGGGAATGACGATCAGCGGCGCATCCTGCAGCACGGCCAGTTCAGCCGCCGCCACGATACCCTCGCCCACCGCGACGCCCATGGAGCCGCCCTGGAAGTCGAAGTTGAAGCAGGCGGCCACCACATTCATGCCGCCCATGCGGCCGTGGGCCACCACGATGGCGTCGGTTTCGCCGGTCTTGGAGCGGGTGTCCTTGAGCCGGTCGGTATAGCGCTTCTGGTCCTTGAACTTCAGCGGGTCGTCGGCGACCTTGGGCAGTTCGATGCGCTGGAACTGGCCGTCATCGAACAGCATGCCGAGGCGCTTCTTAACCGAAAGCCGCAGGTGATGGCCGCAATGCTGGCAAACGTTCAGGGACTTCTCCAGGTCGCGGTGGAAGATCATATGACCGCAACCCGGGCATTTGAGCCACAGATTGTCGGGCACCTCCTTGGGCGCTACCAGTCCGACCAGGCGCTCCTTGAGCGAGCGGCGGGTCTCGTTGAGGTTGGTCAGCCAATTCATGGGGAATGCTCCTACTTGCGCGCGCCCCGCACGCCCTCGGCCAGGTCCTTGACCAGGGCCAGGGGGGCGGAGACGGCGGAAGGCTTGCCGATATTGTCGGCCAGAACCGAGACGATGGCGGAACCCACCACGGCGCCGTCGGCGACGCGCGCCACCTGGGCCGCCTGGGCGGGGGCCTTGATGCCGAAGCCGACACAGACTGGCAGATCCGTGTGGCGGCGGATGCGGGCGACCGCGTCGTCGATGGCCGATTGGGCCGCCGAAGCCGTGCCGGTGATGCCCGCGATGGACACGTAGTAAACGAAGCCCGAGGCGTTGGACAGCACCACGGGCAGGCGGGCGTCGTCGCTGGTGGGCGTGGTCAGCACGATGAAGTCGATGCCGGACCGGCGCAGATGGGGCACCAGTTCGTCGGCCTCCTCGGGCGGCAGGTCGACGATGATCAGCCCGTCCACTCCGGCCCGGGCGGCGTCGGCGGAGAACTTTTCCGCGCCCCAGGCATAGACGGGGTTGTAGTAGCCCATGAGGATGATGGGAGTCTCAGAATCCGTCTTGCGGAAGACCTCGACCATCTCCAGGGTTTGTTTCAACGAGCCGCCAGCCTTCAGCGCCCGGCCTGCCGCCAGTTCGATCACCGGGCCGTCGGCCATGGGATCGGTGAAGGGCATGCCCAGCTCAATGATGTCGGCGCCCGCCGCAGGCATGCCGTCCAGCAAGGCCTGGCTGGTGGCGCGGTCGGGGTCGCCCGCCGTGATGAAGGTCACCAGGGCGGCGCGGTTCTCGGCCTTCAGCTTGGCGAAGCGCTGTTCAAGCCTGCTCATCAGACTAACCCCCCCAGATGCTCGTCGCCCAGCGCCTTGGCGATGGTGCTGACATCCTTGTCGCCGCGTCCCGACAGATTGATCACCATCAGGTGATCCTTGGGCAGGGTGGGGGCGATCTTGGAGGCATAGGCGATGGCGTGGCTGGATTCCAGCGCCGGGATGATGCCTTCCAGGCGGGTGCATTGCTGGAAGGCGACGACGGCCTCGTCATCCTTGACCGAGACGTATTCCACCCGGCCACTTTCATGCAGCCAGGCATGTTCCGGCCCGATGCCGGGATAGTCCAGGCCCGCCGAGATGGAATGGGCCTCGGCGATCTGGCCGTCGGAATCTTGCAGAAGATAGGTGCGGTTGCCGTGCAGAACGCCCGGCTTGCCGCCGGTAAGGCTGGCGGCGTGCAGCTTGTCCAGGCCGTGACCGGCCGCCTCGACGCCGATGATGCGTACGCTCTTGTCATCGAGGAAGGGGTGGAACAGGCCCATGGCGTTGGAACCGCCCCCGATACAGGCCACCAGGGAATCGGGCAGGCGGCCTTCGGCGGCCATGATCTGGGCGCGCACTTCCTCGCCGATCACCGACTGGAAATCGCGGACCATGGCCGGATAGGGGTGCGGCCCGGCCACCGTGCCGATCAGGTAATAGGTATCGGAGACATTGGAGACCCAGTCGCGGAGCGCATCGTTCATGGCGTCCTTCAGGGTCGCCGCGCCGCTGGTCACCGGCTTGACCTCGGCGCCTAAGAGCTTCATGCGATAGACGTTGGGCATCTGCCGTTCGATATCGGTGGCGCCCATATAGATGACGCATTTCATGCCGAACAGGGCGCAGACGGTGGCGGTGGCCACGCCGTGCTGACCGGCTCCGGTCTCGGCGATGATGCGCTGCTTGCCCATGCGCCGGGCCAGCAGGATCTGGCCGATGCAGTTGTTGATCTTGTGGGCGCCGGTGTGGTTGAGGTCTTCGCGCTTCAAGAACACCTTGGCGCCGCCGAAGGCTTCAGTCAGGCGGCGCGCGAAATACAGCGGATTGGGGCGGCCCACATACTGGGCCAGCAGCGAACGGAACTCGGCCTGGAAGGCGGGATCGGCCTTGGCCGCCGCATAGGCCGCCTCAACCTGGAGAATGAGCGGCATCAGGGTCTCGGCCACATAGCGGCCGCCAAAGATGCCGAAATGGCCGCGCTCATCGGGACCGGCGCGATAGGTGTTCAGGCTTTGCATCGTTTCTATAAGACCCAGGGGGGCGGAAAGGCGCCAATAAAGCAGAAAGCGCCGCCCCTGAGGAGAGATTTTGTGGGGGAGGGCTTTCTCAGTGGGTCAGGCCGACCACGCACAGATGGTCGGGGTCCTGCTTGGCCTGCTTCTTGTGGGCGGCCAGCAGGCGCGAGATGTCGTCGGAGGATCTGGCCTCGCGTCCCGCCGCCAGATGCACCGCGACGCAGCTGATGGTCATCAGGGAAAAGCGGACCGTATTGCCCATCCGGTCCTGGCCGATGATATGACCCTGTCGGCGGGTGTCGTCGTCGTAGAAGCTTTCCACGTCACGGGCGAAATCCTCGATCAGGCGGCGGCAGGTTGCTTCCGCCTGGGCCGCCGCTTCGCCCTTGAACCCGGCGAAAAAATCGTCGCCGCCGATATGACCGGCAAATCCGCCCGCCGCCGCCATTTCCTTGGTCAGCAATTCGCCGAACAGCAAGATGGCGCGGTCGCCCAGCCGAAACCCGTATTTGTCGTTGAACGGTTTGAAATTGTCGAAGTCGAAATAGGCCAGCAGATAAGGTTCGGCGCGATCCTCCAGGGCCTGGCAGACCCAGGACAGGATGACGGCATTGCCGGGAAGCCGGGTCAGCGGGTTCTGGTCGCGCGCCATGGCCAGGTTCTTCTCGTTGATGACGCGCAGCAGGGAATCGGCGGACAGAAAGCCCACATAGCGCGAATCATCGACGATCAGGATGCCTTCGGACCGCTCCACCGCCGAATAGGCCTCCAGGATCTGTTCGGCCTTGGTGTTTATGTCGGCCACGGGACAATGGACGGTGAAGCCCTTGAGGGAGCGCCCATAGCTCTTGTTGGCCATCAGCTCCCGGCCGAAAGGCGAATAGGTGTAGTCCTTCAGTTCCTGGTCGCGCACGATTCCCACCGGGACGCCGGACCCGTCGACCACGGGAAAGAACGAGGCCGATTTATCGCTGCGGAACCGCTCGAACACCTTTTCCATGGGGGCGTCGATGCTTAACGGTTCGGGTCTGGCGATCTGGTCGGCGATGATGCGCTGGTCGCTTCCCGCGTCGCGGCGGTCCAGGCGGGCCAGACGTTCGATCTCGGGGTAGTGGGTCTGCAGTTCCGTCCACGAGAGGGTCGGGCGCTGGATCAGCCAGCCCTGGACCATGTCGCAGCCGATTTCCTTGCAGATGCGGAACTCCCGCTCGGTCTCTACCCCTTCCGCCACCACCACGGCGCCCAGCAGATGGGCGATGGTGACGATATGGGCCAGGAAGACCCGCTTCTTGGCGTCGGCGGCGATGTCGGCCACGAAGAAGCGGTCGATCTTCAGGTAATCGGGTTCGGAATAGTACAGCAGTTGCAGCCCGGAAAAGCCGGTGCCGAAATCGTCGATGGCCAGCCGGAACCCCTGGCGTTTGAAGTGGCGGAAGGTGGCCACCGCGTCCAAGCCGGTATCCAGGGGGTGGCGTTCGGAAATCTCGAACACCACCGAGGATTCGGAAATGCCGTGGCGTTCGGCGATGGCCCGCGTGCGCCGCGCCGGATCGCCCTCGATACTCAGGACGCGGTTGTCGATGTTGAGGAACAGCTTGGCCTGAGGGTGGTGAGGCAATGTGGCGAAGGCCGCCAGGGCCTTGTCGCGCAGAATCAGTTCGATCTCGGCCAGCCGCCCGGCCTCGTGGCAGGAATCAAAGAAGTCCGCGATGGAGTCGTATCCCGCCGCCTCGGTGCCGCGCAGCAGCGCCTCATAGCCATGGCAGACGCCCGAATGGATGCCGACCACCGGTTGCAGCGCGATGGTCAGCTGGTCCAGGACCTGGGAATCCATGATTTGGGCTGGCATTCCGATCGCTCCGGCCGGGCATCCCGGTGCGGATTCATCGGCTGAAGCGGCTAGGCCGTCAACCCTGGGACGGGTATCGGAGGATGAAATTCACGCTCCTGTCATATGCGACTCATGTTCTCACAGCCGTAAACAAAATTTAAACGAAAGACATACGAAATTTCACTTACGTTATTGAATTGTTATCACTCTGTTGATATCTAATCTTATCGTAGGGTTAATCGGCTGCATCGTAAGGGTGGTGGGGTGAATGAGCGGTAAAACTATTCAGCCCTCCGGGCGGGAGCGGACTTTTGCTGAAGACGAGATCATCGTCAGCAAGACCGATACCAAGGGCCGGATGACCTATGTCAACGACGTGTTCCTTTCGGTCTCGGGCTTCACAGAGGCGGAAGTCATCGGCCAGCCGCACAGCATGATCCGGCATCCCGACATGCCGCGCTGCGTGTTCAAGCTGTTGTGGGACACTATCGCGTCGGGCAAGGAGCTGTTCGCCTATGTGGTCAACCTGGCCAAGACCGGCGAGCATTACTGGGTTCTTGCCCACGTCACCCCGGATTTCGGCCCCGACGGCCAGATCGTCGGCTACCACTCCAACCGCCGCGTGCCGCGTCGCGACGCGCTTGCCAAGATTCAGCCCCTGTATCAGAGCCTGCTGAAGATCGAGGAGGCCAGCGCCGACCGCAAGCAGGGCATGGAGGCGGCTTTTGCCGCCCTGGTCGATCAGTTGAAGCGCGAAGGAAAGCCCTATGCAGAATTTGTCCTCGGTCTCTAAGGCCACGCGGGCGTGCCAGATCACCCTCGGACTCTGCGCCGCCTTCGCTCTTGTCGCCCTTCTGCTGCAGAATTGGGTGGCCGCCGGTTTCGCCGTGGTGACCGCCGTGTCGGCCTGGATGCCGCTGGGCTATCTCAGCCGTACCCATGTCAGCGTCGAAAAGGCGGTGAAGGTCTGCCAGGCCGCCGCTTCAGGCAATCTGGGCGTGCGCATCATGGACATCCGCGGCACCGGCAATCTGGCCCTGATGCTGCGCTCCATCAATCGTCTGCTGGATCTGACCGAGGCCTATTGCCGCGAATCCCAGGCGGCCATGGAACACGCCAACCAGCGCCAGTATTTCCGTAAGATCATCCAGACCGGCCTGCGTGGCGATTTCGCCCGCTATGCTGGCGTCATCAACGCGTCTCTGGACCTGATGAAGAGCCGCGACGCCGAAGCCCTGACCTTCGCCGAGCAGAATGTGCGCATTCTGGTCCAGGAGGTGTCGTCCGCCTCCACCCAGTTGCGTCAAAGCTCGGACCGCCTGATGAACAACGCCACCCAGACGGTGGAGCAGGCCATGACCTCGGCTGCCGCCGCGGAGGAGGCTTCGGTCAATGTCCAGTCGGTGGCTGGCGCCGCCGAGGAGCTTGCCGCTTCGTTCGGCGAGATCAACATGCAGACCACGCGGGCCACCGCCATTTCGTCCGAGGCCATGGTGACCGCCCAGCGCACTGACGAGACGGTGCGCGATCTGGGCACGGCGGCGGAAAAGATCGGCTCCGTCCTGTCGCTGATTCAGGATATCGCGTCGCAGACCAACCTGCTGGCCCTCAACGCCACCATCGAGGCGGCCCGTGCGGGCGAGGCGGGCAAGGGCTTCGCCGTGGTCGCCAACGAGGTCAAGACCCTGGCCAACCAGACGGCGCGGGCCACCGAGGAAATCTCGGCCCATGTCAGTCAGATCCAGTTGGCCTCCCAGGGGGCCGCCGTGGCCATCCGCGAGATTGCCCAGATCGTCGGCACCATCCAGGAGACCTCCACCGCCGTGGCCGGTGCCGTGGAAGAGCAGAACGCGGTGACCATGGAAATCTCGCGCAATGTCCAGGAAGCCGCCACCGGCACCGCTTCGGTGTCGGAAGCGGTGGCCTATGTGAAGGATACTGCCGAGACCACCGACAAAGAGGCCCGCGACATCTCCGCCGCCGCCGCCAGTCTGGCGGCGCGCGCCGACGACCTGGAAGCCCAGATCAGCGGCTTCATCGCCAAGATCAAGGGGCAGGCCGCCTGAGTTTCGGGCGGTGGGAGAGCCGGGCATCCGGCTCTCCCGCTTGCTCCCGCCGCCGCGTCGGGGTAAACCGGGTGATGGCTTTGGCGGGGGTTTCATGAAAAAAATCGGTGTGATCGGCGGAGGCGCCTGGGGAACCGCGTTGGCGCTGACCGCGCGTAGGGCGGGGCGCGACGTGGTGCTGTGGGCCCGCGAGCCCCAGGTGGTGGACGACGTCAACACCCGCCACGTCAATTCCGATTTCCTGCCGGGCGTCGATCTCGATCCCGCTCTTCGCGCCACGGCGGATCTGGCCGAGGCGGCCGATGCCGACGCAGTGTTGCTGGTGTCACCGGCCCAGCATCTGCGCGCCGCCTGCCGGGCCTTGGCGCCCCATTGGCGTTCCGGTGTTCCCGCCGTGATCTGTGCCAAGGGAATCGAACTGGCCACCTGTGCCCTGATGCAAGATGCCGTCGCCGCCGAACTGCCCCAGGCGCCCATCGCCGTTCTGTCGGGTCCCACCTTCGCCATCGAGGTGGCGCGCGGTCTACCCACCGCCATCACCCTGGCTTGCGGGGATGCCGCCCTCGGGCGCAAGCTGGTGGACGCCCTGGGCACCGCCACATTCCGTCCCTATCTCTCCGACGATCTGGTGGGCGCGCAGGTCGGCGGCGCCGTCAAGAATGTGCTGGCTATCGCCTGCGGCATCGTCGAGGGCAGGGGCCTGGGCGACAATGCGCGGGCCGCCCTGATCACGCGTGGGCTGGCGGAACTGACCCGTCTGGCCATGGCCAAGGGCGGACGGCCCGAGACCCTGATGGGCCTGTCGGGTCTGGGCGATCTGATCCTGACCGCGTCGTCCACCCAGTCGCGCAACTACTCCTTGGGGTTCGCGCTGGGCGAGGGCCGCGCCCTGGCCGATATCCTGGGCGAGCGCCATTCGGTGACCGAGGGTGTCTACAGCGCCGGGGCCGTGGTCGATATGGCCGGGCGCACCGGCGTCGAAATGCCCATCTCGGCGGCGGTGGACGCGGTGATCAATGGCGGTCAAAGTCTGGACGAGGCCATCCGCGCCCTGCTGTCGCGCCCGTTCCGCAACGAAGGATTATAGCCATGCCCACGCTGCTGAAGATCCGGGGCGTCCTCGCCCTTTGCGTCCTCGCCCTGGCGGGCTGCGCCGAGAACCCGACCGAGGGTCAGGTCTGGGGCACCGGGGCGGGCGCCGTCATCGGCGGCGGTATCGGGCGGGCGGCGGCCATCGGCGCCCCCCAACTGGTCAGCACGTTTACTCCGGTGGGCGCCGTGGCGGGCGCGGCGGCGGGCTACGTGATCGGCGGCTATTTCGACCCGCATCCCAATCGTCTGTGGGCGGCGGCCACCGTCGAGGCGGCCGAAAGCGGCAAGCCCGCGCTCTGGGCGGCGCGTGGATTGGAAGGCAGCGTCACGCCCCAGGGCGAGGGCTGGACCGATGGCGGCGGGCGGGCCTGCCGCCGGTTGCTGCAATCGGCGATGCGGACCGGTGAGGCCGACAGCGTCTATTCCCGCCAGGTGGTGGCCTGCCGCCTTGTCGACGGCACCTGGGAAGTGGTCCTTCCCCCCGAGGACGAAGCCAAGGGCTGAAAATCGTTCCCCATCATGGACTTGCTTGACGGGGGCGGGGGCGTTGGGCATGCTGGCGCCCAAGTTGGAACACAACCAAGGACATGAAATCCATGACCAAGTCGGAGCTGATCGCCCGCCTGGCCGAGGCCAATCCCCATCTCTATCAGCGGGATGTGGAGCGCATCGTCACCACCATTTTTGACGAGATCGCTTCGGCCCTGGCCCGTGGCGACCGGGTGGAGCTGCGGGGCTTCGGCGCTTTCTCGGTGAAAAAGCGTGATCCGCGCACCGGCCGCAATCCCCGTACCGGCGAAACCGTGTCGGTGGACGGCAAGGCGGTTCCCTTCTTCAAGACCGGCAAGCAGCTGCGCGAGAAGCTCAATGTCGGCGGCGGCTCGTGAGGCTCTTCGCCTGGATCATCGGCCTGCCCTTGGCCGTTGCGGTGACGGTCTTCGCTGTCGCCAACCGGGCGGAGATACGTTTCGACCTGTGGCCCCTGCCTTTCGGAATCGACCTGCCCGCCTATCTGGCGGTGCTGGTGCCTTTGGGCCTGGGGCTGGTGGCCGGTTTCCTGCTGGGCTGGGCGTCGGGGCTGAAGGCCCGCCTGCGCGCCGGTTCGCTGCGGCGTCGGCTCGACGCCGCTGAAAAGACCCAGTCTCAAGCCTGAGAGTGTTGTCCCTTGATCAATCCCGTCTATGTCGCCATCGATACCACCGAGGCCGCCCGCGCCATCTCCCTTGCCGAACGCCTGAAGGGGCAGGTCGGCGGTTTCAAGCTGGGCCTGGAATACTTCACCGCCAACGGCCCCGCCGGTATGGAGGCGGTGTCGGGTCTGGGCATGCCGCTCTTCGTCGATCTCAAGCTGCATGACATTCCCAATACCGTGGCCGCCGCCATGAAGGGCGTGGTCCGTCTGGGCGCCGCCATCACCACCATTCATGCCTCGGGCGGCGCCGCCATGATCCGCGCCGCCGTCGATGCCGCCAATGACGAGGCGGCCAAGTTGGGCATCGCCCCGCCCGCCGTGGTGGCGGTGACCGTGCTGACCAGCCTGGATCAGGCCGGGGCCGAGCAGGTGGGTTTCGATCGTCCGGTGCTCGATCAGGTCAAGCGCCTCGCCGCCCTGGCCCAGGACAGCGGCGCAGCCGGTATCGTCTGTTCGCCCCTGGAAGTGGAGGCGGTGCGCGCGCTCTGCGGTCCCGATTTCAAGCTGGTCATTCCGGGCATCCGCCCGGCCTGGAGCGAAGCGGGTGACCAGAAGCGCTTTCTTACCCCCGCCGAGGCCCGCGCCAAGGGCGCCGATGTCCTGGTGATCGGGCGGCCCATCACCGGCGCCGCCGATCCGGCCGAGGCCGCCGCGCGGATCAAGGCCGAACTGGGGCTTTAAGATCATGCCGGTCGAGGTCAAGATCTGCGGCATCACCGACGAAGAGGCCATGGACGCGGCCATCGAGGCCGAGGCCGATTACGTCGGTCTGGTGTTCTTTGCCAAGAGCCCCCGCAATGTCACCCCTGACCGCGCCGCCGAATTGGTGGAATTCGCGCCCGGCGACGTGACCAAGGTCGGCCTGTTCGTCGATCCCGACGATGCCACCCTTGATGCCGTGCTGACCCGGGTGCGGCTCGACCTGCTGCAACTGCACGGCAACGAATCGCCCGAGCGGGTTGAAGCCATCCGCCTGGAATATGGCCTGCCGGTGATGAAAGTGCTGTCGGTGGCGGAGCCCGCCGATCTGGACGGGGCCGAGCCCTATCTGGCGGTGGCCGACCGCCTGCTCTTCGACGCCAAGCCGCCCAAGGGCGCCTTGCTGCCCGGCGGCAACGCGGTCAGCTTCGACTGGTCCATCCTCACGGGGCGCAAATGGGGACTGCCCTGGATGCTGGCCGGGGGGCTGACGCCCGCCAATGTGGCCGAGGCGGTGCGCATCAGCGGAGCATTGGCCGTCGACGTCTCCTCGGGCGTGGAAAGTGCGCCGGGCGTCAAGGATCCCGACAAGATCCGCGCTTTCATCCAGGCCGCTCGAGGCGGCTTGGTGTAATACCATGCCCCGATGAGATGGACACACCGGGGTATGGTTAGGCCCAAAGGGCCGCGTCGCTTATGCGGCGGAAGGCAAGGACGCACAGCGTCCGCCCGCCGTTTGAGGGCGATCATCGGGATCTGGTATAAGTCAGCGAATTCTAAGCCTCGGATGTGAGGAACAGGGTCCGTTCGGCGGCGCGGCGCTTGGTCAGGCCGGGCAGAGCCTTTTTCACGCCGTCCACCGTGGCCTTGTCCCATTTCAGGAACTCGTCTGCGGCGCCCGCATTCAGCTTCTTGAGCAAAGTGGAACCGGCCAAGGCCCCCGCCCCCAGATTGAAGACGAAGTCGCACAGCGCGGCATATTGATTGTCGTTCAATGATGCCTTCACCGCCTTGATGACGCCCTCGCCCGCATGGGCCAGGTCAGCGGCCAGCAGCGCCTCGGCCTTGGCCTCGTCGATGACCATGCCATCGGTGACATTGGGACCGGTATGGCCGTAACCGATGGTCAGCCTGCCCGCCGGGCATAGATAGGTCTTGAGGCGCAGGCCTTCCGAATCCTTGGTGAGGTCCAGACCAGCCTGATTGATTGCTCTCGTCACGACAGAGCCTCACATCGCAATATCCGCTAGGACGCACTTTGCAAGAACAAAGCAGGAATATCAATGCCGATTCTGTAGCTTTTTCGCTACTTGCAGATGGTGATGCCCGGCCCGGCCTCGGTACAGATGAGCTTGCGGTTGCCGAAGCGGGCCACGGATAGGCCGTCCATCTTCTGAATGATCAGTTTCTGCTCGCCGATCAGCCCCATCATGTTGCCCTGGCCGTCGCGGATGACGCTCATGGGCCGTCCGGCCAGTTTGGAATAGGCGACGCCCTCGCCGCCCTTGAGGATCACCGTCTCGCCCGCATCGGTACAAGACAGGGTTTCGCCCTGAGTGATGCACATGCCCGCCCGGGCGGCCCAGGGCAGCAGAACCGCCACCAGAAAAGCCGCCAGGACCTTCGGCATCAGTGAAGTTCCGCGCGGATCTTCTGGCGCAGCACGTCGATGGGCAGGTAATCCTCGCCCGAGGCCTGGAAATGCCAGTAGGTCCAGCCGTTGCAGGCCGGGGCGCCCTGGACCAGGGCTCCCACCTTGTGGATGGAACCGCGATGATCGTCGGTGATCAGCGTGCCGTCGGCCCTGACCTTGGCCACCTTGTCGTGCCGGGTGCCGCCGAACAGAAGATCGCCGGGGGTCAGCAGCCCGCGTTCCAGCACGGTGCCGAAGGGAATGCGCGGCTCGGCCCGCTTGGACGGCGTCATCAGCAAGGAGGGATCGGCCACCTGGATCACCTTGGCGATGCGCTCCTTGGCGGCGGCGATATAGTCGGGATCGCGCTCGCAGCCGATGAAGTTGCGGCCCAGCTTCTTGGCCACCGCGCCGGTGGTGCCGGTGCCGAAGAAGGGGTCCAGCACCACGTCACCCGGCTTGGTCGACGCCATGATGACCCGGTAGAGCAGGGATTCCGGCTTCTGGGTCGGATGGGTCTTGCGCCCGGCCTTGCGCAGGCGCTCGGCCCCGGTGCACAGCGGCAAGGTCCAGTCGCTGCGCATCTGCAGATCGTCGTTCAGCGACTTCATGCTGTCGTAATTGAAGGTGTAGCGCGAATCCGACGACTTGGCGCACCAGATCATGGTCTCATGCGCATTGGTAAAGCGGGTGCCCTTGAAATTGGGCATGGGATTGGTCTTGCGCCACACGATGTCGTTCAGCATCCAAAAGCCCAGATCCTGGAGGATGGCGCCGACGCGGAAGATATTGTGGTAGCTGCCGATCACCCACAGACCGCCGTCGTCCTTCAGCACCCGGCGCGCCGCCTTCAGCCATTCGCGGGTAAAGGCGTCATAGGCGGCGAAGTCGGAGAAGCGGTCCCAATCCTCGTCCACACCCTCGACCTTGGAATTATTGGGCCGCAAAAGCTCGCCGCCCAGCTGCAGGTTATAGGGCGGATCGGCGAAGACCAGATCCACCGAACCGGCGGGCAGGGAGTTCATCATGGCGATGCAATCGCCGGACAGAATGGTGTTGAGGGGCAGGCTCATGGCGGACCAATTCAAGTGGGTTAGACGACTCAATTTGAGTCAAACATGAGAGTCCGTCAAGAACGCATTGGAATCTAATGATTCATCTCTACAGGTTGTGATTTATCCACAGGTTAGAACAGCACATATTGCGCCACGGGGGCGAAAGAGCGGCGGTGATGAGGGGTGGGGCCAAGGCGTTTTAACGCGTCGAGATGCTCCGCCGTGCCGTATCCGGCATTTCTCTCCCAGCCGAATTCGGGATGAGCCAGGGCCAGTTCGGCCATCAGGCCGTCACGCCGGACCTTGGCCACCACGGAAGCCGCCGCGATGGACAGCGAGATGCCATCGCCGCCCACCACACAGCGGATAGGGCAGGGCAGCCGGGGCGGCCGGTTGCCATCCACCAGGGCATGGCCGCATTCTCTGCCTAGGGCGTCATAGGCCCGGCGCATGGCGAGAAAGGTGGCCTGGAGAATATTCAGGCGGTCGATCTCGTCGACCGAGGCCTCGCCGAAGCCGATGGTGGCGGTAGCGGGGACCAGTTCGGCCAGTTCTTCTCGGTTGCGCTTGGACAGCTTCTTGGAATCATCCAGCCGGTCCAGCAGGGCCTTGGGCAGGCGCGCGGCGTCGAGGATCACGGCCGCCGCCACAACCGGCCCGGCCAAAGGCCCGCGGCCCACCTCGTCGATGCCGCAGACGATGCCCCCGATCTCAGATTCCAGTGCCAGGTCCGGCATTGTGATCATCCCTCCAAGAGCCCCGCCGCACCAGGGTGCGGGCCCGCCGCGCGGTGCGGGCTTCGTCGCCGTAAAGCCGCGAGACCAATTCGCGGAACGAATGGACATGCACCGCCGCCACCCGATGCATGCGCCGCATGGTGAACAGCCAGAAGGGCGACAACACCAGGGACAGCACGGTGACCGCCACCACCAGCTTGGTCTCCTGGGCGCTGATCAGCTTAACCGCCTTGCCGGTATCGGCCAGCAAAAACGAGAACTCGCCGATCTGGGCCAGGGCCACCCCGGCCAGGAAAGCGCTGGGCCAGTCCTGACGCGCCAGACGCAGCGCGGCGACGTTCAGCGCCGTCTTGAACAGCGTCACCATGGCTAAAAGAGTGAGAACGGTGCCCAGATTCTTCCAGATGAACTTGAAATCAAGCAGCAACCCGATGGACAGGAAGAACACCATCAACAGCACGCTGCCGATGGGCTGGGCGCGCTTCAAGAGCATGTCGCGCTGGGCGGAATTGCCCAGCACCACGCCGCCCAGAAAGGCGCCATAGGCGGGCGACAGGTCCAGCACCCCGGAAATGGCCGCCGTGCCAAAGCACCAGGCCAGGGAGGAAAGGGTGGCCAGATCGGAATCCCGCGACAGCCGCGAGGTCAGCGGCAGGTCGATACGGCGCTTGGACAGCCACCAGAACAGCAGCACCAGGAACAGCACGGACAGGATCACGCGGGCCAGATCGGCGGGCAGCAACACCTTGGTCTCGAAGGATTCCAGCACCAGCATCATGGGGACCACCGCCATGTCCTGGGCAATCAGGATGCCCAGCGTGGTGCGCCCCACCGGCGTTTCCAACTCGCCCGAGGATTCCAGCACCTTGATCACCACGGCGGTGGACGACACCGCCACGGCGCAGCCCAGCACCACCGCCAGCCCCAGGCTCCAGCCCAAACCGTGGCGCAGCAGCAGCGCCGTGCCGATGGAGCCCGCGATCTGCAAAACGGTGGTGAAGACCGCCGTCTTCCACACTTCGAGAAAACGGATGATGTCCAGCTTCATGCCGATGACGAAGAGCAGCATCAGCACGCCGAACTCGGCCAGGGTGGCCACGGCGTCGCGGTTGCTCACCAGCCCGAAGCCGCTGGGGCCCAGCACCACCCCGGCCAGGATATAGCCGACGATGGCCGGTTGCTTGAGGCGCGTCATCAGCCCGCCGCACAGAACGGCGGCCAGGGCGACGATGGCGGCATAGGTCAGTTCGGGATGATGCAGGTCCATGGCACGTTCTTAACACGAAGGCAGCCCACGGTCTAAAGTGCGGATGTGGCAAGAGTGAGGCGGCTGGAGGGGGGCGGAAAATCATCGGGACGGAAATGGGGATAAGCGATCGGTGGCCGAATCCCACCTGACGCCACCCCCTTGGGTGGGAAGAATCTTGCCGCAACGCAGCATCCGGCATGGCGCGACCCCGCAAACCCCCTGATTTACCAATGCAATTCAGCGTGTTGGCCTCGCCGGTTTGAGTCCTTGACACGGGTGGGTCCAGACCTTATGGTGCCCGCGCTTTTGGCACCAAAGCGCCAGAAGGGGGATTTCGAGGACTGACCTATGGCTGACCACGAGACGCCCCCGTCTTTCGATGACCTCGACGCCCGTCTGCGCGCTGCGCGCGCCAGGGAGGAAGAGGACTCGGGCCGCGGACCGGAACGGCGTGGAACGCCCTCCGGAATGGGTCTGGGGATGCGCATCGGCGTCGAATTGGTGACAAGCGTGCTGGTGGGGACCGGCATCGGTTGGGCGTTGGACGCCTGGCTGAAGACCGCCCCCTGGCTGATGGTGGTTTTCCTGCTCCTTGGCGGAGCGGCCGGCGTCTTGAATGTGTACCGCCTGATGCGCGGCATGGACGAGACGGTGGGCCTGGGCCAGGCGCAGCGGAGAGCCGAACGGGCCGGAGAGAATCCGGCGAAGGACCATTAAGAGAGGCAATGCGGTGGCTAATCCGATCGAGCAGTTCAAGATCCAGCCGTTGGTTCCCCTCAAGGTGGGGAGCGTGGACATTTCGTTCACCAATTCCTCCGCCATGATGGTGCTGTCCATCTGCCTGATCACCCTGTTCCTGACTCTGTCGGTCCGGTCCCGCGCCCTGGTGCCCGGCCGCTGGCAGTCCATGGCCGAGGTGTTCTACGAATTCATCGCCGGAATGCTGCGCGACAATGTGGGCCAGGAAGGGCGGAAGTACTTCCCCTTCATCTTCTCGCTGTTCATGTTCGTGCTGTTCGGCAACCTGCTGGGCATGATGCCCATTCCGGTGATCGGCTTTACCTATACCAGCCATGTGATCGTCACCTTCGCCATGGCCCTGGTGGTGTTCGTGGGCGTCACGGTGATCGGCTTCGCCCGTCACGGCACCCATTATCTGCGCATGTTCTTCCCGCACGGCGCGCCCATCGCGACGGCGGTCATCCTGATCCCCATCGAGCTGATCTCGTATTTCTCGCGTCCCTTCAGCCTCGCCGTCCGTCTCTTCGCCAACATGACCGTGGGTCACATCATCCTCAAGGTCATGGGCGGTTTCGTGGTGTCGCTGGGCGCGTTCTACCTGATCCCGGGCGTTGTTCCCTTCGCCTTCCTGTCGGCCATCACGGTGCTGGAATTCGGTATCGCGCTGCTGCAGGCCTATGTGTTCACCATCCTCTCCTGCATCTATCTGCACGACGCCATCCACATGCACTAAGGTGGTCGGCCGGGCGGTTTGCCGGTTGGGTTACGTTTCAAGTTTCATCTGTTCCGTTTTGTCCTGAAGGAGTTGAGTAAATGGAAGCGAGCGCTGCTAAGTTCATCGGTGCCGGTCTGGCTGCCATCGGCATGATCGGTTCGGGTATCGGCGTGGGCAACATCTGGGCGAACCTGATCGCCACCGTCGGCCGCAACCCCTCCGCCAAGGCCAATGTCGAGCTGTACGGCTGGATCGGCTTCGCGGTGACCGAGGCCATCGCGCTGTTCGCCCTGGTCGTCGCCCTGATGGTTCTCTTCGCCTAATCGCGAAGAACTCTCCTTACGGAACGGTAGGGTCCGCGGCAAGGTGCTGTAACAGCGTCTTGCCGCGGTTCACCGGCCGCTCCGCCCAGTTTTTTCGGGCCTTCCCCGTTTGGGAGCTTTGGGATGCCTCAATTCGATCCCACCTTCTTCGCGCCGCAGCTGTTCTGGCTGGCGCTCACCTTCGTCACCTTGTACTTCGTGATGTCGACGGTGGCCCTGCCCAAGATCGGTGCCGTTCTCGACGAGCGTCAGCGCAAGATCGACGACAACCTCGACAAGGCCGCTCAGTTGAAGGCCGAAGCCGAGGCCGCCGTGGCCGCCTATGAAAAGGCCCTGGCCGAATCCCGCGCCCACGCCCAGTCGGTGATCAAGGAAGCCTCGGACCGCCTGGCGGCCGAAGCCGAGACCCGCAATCGCGAGCTTGCCGCCCGTCTGGCCGATCAGGTCAAGGCTGGCGAGGCCCGCATCGCCGAGGCCAAGGACAAGGCCCTGGCCAATGTCCGCGACGTCGCCATCGACGTTGCCGGCGCGACCATCGCCCGTCTGGTGGGCAGCCCCGCCGACAATGCCCGGCTGGAAGCCGCCGTCGCTAGCGCCCTCAAGGAGCACGGCAAATGATTTCCGTCGCTTACGCCGCCGACGCCGCCCACGCCGCCGCCCACGGCGCCTTCTACACCGAACCCCACTTCTGGGTCGACGTGGCCTTCATCCTGGTGGTGGCCCTGGCTTTCAAGCCGGTGTCGCGCGCCATCGCCGCCGCCCTGGACGCCCGCTCGGCCAAGATCAAGTCCCGTCTCGACGAGGCCCACAAGCTGCGCGAGGAGGCCCAGGAAATGCTGGCCACCTATCAGCGCAAGCAGCGTGACGCCATGAAGGAAGCCGAAGAGATCATCGCCCATGCCAAGGCCGAGGCCGAGCGCCTTGCCAAGCAGGCGGCCAAGGATCTCGAAGCCTCCATGAAGCGCCGCGAACAGATGGCCATGGACCGTATCGCCCAGGCTGAAGCCCAGGCGGTGCGTGAAGTCCAGAACCTGGCCGTGGATGTCGCCATCGGCGCCGCCCAGAAGGTCATCGGCGAAAGCCTGTCGGCCGCCCAGACCGGCGCGCTGCTCGACAACGCCATCAAGGATCTGCCGGGCAAGCTGCACTAGCCCGCCCGATCCGGACCAAACAGAACCCCCGCTGGGCGACCGGCGGGGGTTTTTGTTTGGCTGGCCGGGAATTCTTCACCACGACGGCACGAAGGAGAGGGAAGAAAAAGGAAGGAGAAAAGGACAGAAGATTATCCCTTCTTCATGCTCCTTCCCGCCTTCATGCCTTCGTGGTGAGCAGAGGCCTCACCCCAGATCGAACAGAAGGAACTCGGCCCCGCTTTCCGAAGACAGGGCCAGCTTTGCCTCGTCCTCGATGGCCGCGCCGTCGCCGGCCGCCAGGACTTGACCATTGATCACCAAGGTCCCTGCCACCACCTGAATCCAGGCGCCGCGGCCGTCCGCCAGATGGTGGGTAAGAGTGTGGCCGGGGCTGAGGATGCTGGCATAGATGGCCACATCCTGGTGCAGGATCAGCGAACCGTCGCGCCCATGGCGCGAGGCGATCAGGCGCAGATTGTCGCGCTTGGATTCATCGTTGAAGACGGCCTGACTGTAGCCGGGGGTCAGCCGTTGCGCCTCCGGCAGTATCCAGATCTGCAAAAGGTGCAGGGTCTGGTCCGAAAGCGGATTCATTTCCGAGTGACGGATCCCGGTTCCGGCGGTCATGGCCTGGACCTCGCCGCGCCGGGTCAGGCTATGCGCGCCCGTGCTGTCCTTATGCTCGACGGTGCCGTTGATCACATAGGTCAGGATCTCCATGTCGCGGTGGGGATGGGTGTCGAACCCGGTTTCGGGGGCCACCCAATCCTCGTTGATCACCCGAAGGGCCCGGAAACCCATATGGGCCGGATCGAAATAGTCGGCGAAAGAAAAGGTATGGCGGCTGTCCAGCCAGCCGTGATTGGCGTGGCCGCGTTGGGCGGCGGGGCGCAGATGAAGGGTCATCTCACATCTCCTGTTGGTTTGTTCCCATGCCCAACAGATAGGCTGCTGGAGAAAATTCAACAATTAGCAATGACGTAACAATACTGTTGCTATTGGCGCAACCATCATATCACGCTGCGGCATTGACTCCCGCGCCTCCCTCTCGCTATAAACTGAACTGAACGGTTTAGTTTCGGACATGCCATGAAAAAGCCCATCGCCATTGCTGCCGCCTTGATCGTCGCCTCCATCGGGGGGTGGAGCCTGCTTCGCTGGTCCCAGGACTGGCGCTGGCAGGAATCCACCGACGACGCCTATGTGGATGGCGACATTACCGCCATCTCACCCAAAGTGGCGGGACATGTGGTCGAGCTTGCCGCCCGCGACAACCGAATGGTGGCCAAGGGTGATGTGCTGGTCCGTATCGATGAGCGCGATTACCGGGCCCGTCTGGACGAGGCGGCGGGGCAGGTCAAGGCCCGCCTGGCCCAACTGGTGCAGATCGACGACCGGGTCGCCGTGCAGGAATCGGTGATCGCCCAGTCGGGGGCCTCGATTTCCGCCGCAAAGGCTGAAGTGGTGCGCGCCACCGCCGATTTCGAACGGTCGCGCAAGCTGGTGCGCGAGGATTATGTCAGCCGCCAGCGCTTCGACATATCCCAGGCCGACGCAGCCCGCGCCGCGGCGGGGCTTACCGGTTCGGGCGCCCAATTGCAGGGCGCTCGGCGGCAATTATCGGTACTGGCCTCCGAACACAATGTGGCCCTGGCCCAGTTGGAGCAGGCCAAGGCCGCATTGATACTGGCCGAGACAGAGTTGGAAGCCACCGTCATCCGCTCTCCCGTGGATGGGGTGATCGGCAACCGCGCGGTGCGGGACGGCCAATATGTGCGTCCCGGCCAGATGCTGCTGGCCGTGGTACCTCTGGGCAATGTCTGGATCGACGCCAATTTCAAGGAAACCCAGATCGGCCGCATGAAGCCCGGCAACCGGGCGGAGATCAAGGTCGATGCCTTTCCCGGCGCGGTGATCACCGGTACGGTGGACAGCTTCGCCCCGGCTTCGGGCGCCAAGTTCAGCCTGTTGCCGCCTGAAAACGCCACCGGCAATTTCACCAAGGTGGTCCAGCGCATTCCGGTGCGCATCCGGGTCGATCCCGACAGCCCCCTGGCCGGACAGTTGCGGCCCGGCCTGTCGGTGGTGGTCAAGGTGGATACGCGGGACGAGGGGAAATGACAACGTCCCCAGCCACGCCTCCGCCTCCCATCCGGCCCGAGGACAGGGTGGTCACGGCCCGCGACTGGGTGGGCTTCATGGCCATGGTGGTGGGGATGTTCATGGCGATCCTGGATATCCAGATCGTCGCCAGTTCCATCGCTCAGATCCAGGCGGGCGTCTCGGCCTCGGCCGAGGAGATCAGTTGGGTCCAGACCTCCTATCTCATCGCCGAGGTGGTGATGATCCCGCTATCGGGCTGGCTGGCCCGCGTTGTCTCCACCCGCTATCTGTTCTTCGCTTCCTGCGTCACCTTCACCGTGGCCAGCGCGGCTTGCGCCGTGTCGTGGAGCATTGAATCCATGATCGCCTTCCGCGCCATTCAGGGCTTTCTGGGCGGCGCCATGATTCCCACGGTTTTCGCCACCACCTACATCATCTTTCCACCGCGCATGCAGGCGACCATGTCGGTGGTCATCGGCCTGACCGCCACCATGGCGCCCACCATCGGCCCCAGCCTGGGAGGCTGGCTGACCGAGACCTGGAGCTGGCATTGGCTGTTTCTGGTCAACGTGGTGCCGGGCGTGGTGGTGGCCAGTCTGGTCTATCTCTTCGGACGCAGGGACAAGCCGCAACTGCACATGCTCAAGGGCTTCGACCTGGCGGGCATCGTCCTGGTGGCGCTCTTCCTGGGCGCGCTGCAATACGTACTGGAGGAAGGCCCCGGCGACGACTGGTTCGAGGACCGCCGCATCGTTTTCGTATCGCTGATCTCGGCCATGGCCGGGCTGGCCTTCGTCTGGCGGGAACTGACCGCCAAGTCGCCGGTCGTTGATCTGCGGGCCTTTTCCGACAGCAATTTCGCGGTGGGCTGCCTTTATTCCTTCATCATCGGCATCGGGCTTTATGGCTCGGTCTATGTCATCCCGCTCTATCTGGGCCGCGTGCGGGGCTATTCGGCGCTGGAGATCGGCATCACCATGATGGTGACCGGGCTGTTCCAGGCCCTGTCGGCACCCCTGGCCGGGAATCTGGCCCGTCATGTGGATCTGCGCTATTTGCTGGGCATGGGTCTGGCCCTGTTCGGCGGCGGATTGTGGCTGAACAGCCACCTCACCTCGGAATGGGGGTATTGGGAGATGTTCCTGCCCCAGGCGGTGCGCGGATTGTCGCTGATGTTCTGCTTCGTGCCCATCAATGCGGTGGCCCTGGGCCATCTGCCCCAGGACAAGGTGCAGAACGCGTCGGGGCTTTACAATCTGATGCGCAATCTGGGCGGCGCCATCGGGCTGGCCGCCATCAACACCGCGCTCACCCACCGCATGGATATGCACTATTTACGGATTTCCGAAAGCCTGACCGCCGCCAGGGGCGCGGCGGTGGGAATGCTGGACGGGCTGTCTTCGCGTCTGCAGCCCCTGCTGGACGGCGGTGCCGACCTGGCGGCGCTGAAGTTCCTGTCGCAGCTTTCCCGGCGTGAAGCCATGACCATGGCCTTCGGCGATGTTCTCCTGATGATGGCTTCGGTCTTCGCCCTGGGCCTTGTCCTGCTGCCCCTGCTGCAACCGGTCCGCCATCCCAGCGCGGGAGGGGGAGCGGACGCACATTAAACCGGAACGCGATGGAAGCTGTGGAAACAGATGCCGCTTCCATGCATGATTGCGGTTCAGGGAAAAGCCAGGACCGCCATAGAAGCGGCCGGCGGCAAACGTCAAACGGGGGAAGCGGTGCCGACCTCACGCAACATAGAATCCGCGCATGTTTTTGCGGTGCGGCTGATGCAGCACCTCGTTGTGCCCACTTTCGTGATCAATGCCGAACGGCGCGTGATCATCTGGAACAGGGCCTGCGAGCGCCTGACCGGCGTTCCCGCCCACGAGGTGATCGGCACCTCAGATCACTGGCGGGCCTTCTATGATGAACAGCGCCATTGTCTGGCCGATCTGGTTCTGATGGGCCGCCCCGAGGCCATGGACGAGCTTTACGTCACCCATGCCGAGCCCGGCGACAGCACCCATGGCCTCAGGGCCGAGAATTGGTGCGTCATGCCCCAGGTGAAAAAGCGCCTTTATCTGGCGGTGGATGCGGGTCCCATCTTCGACGAGGACGGCGCTCTCATGGCGGTGGTGGAGACGCTGCGCGACCAGACCGAGCAGAAGCTGGCACAGATGGCGCTGCAAAGCCTGGCGGTCAAGGATGGGCTGACCGGACTGGCCAATCGCCGCTCCTTCGACGAGAAGCTGGAGGCCGAGTGGCTGCATAATCAGCGCGAAGGCACCAGCATGGCCGTCCTGCTGATGGATGTGGATCACTTCAAGCTCTACAACGACACCTATGGTCACCAGATGGGCGACACCTGCCTGAAATCCGTGGCGGCCGCCATCGACAAGCAGGTGTTCCGCCCGTCGGATCTGGCGGCGCGCTATGGCGGCGAGGAATTCGCGGTGATCATGCCCAACACCGACCTGGACGGGGCGCGCCACGTGGCCGACCGCCTGATCGAGGCGGTGCGCGAGCTGCGGCTTCCCCATAGCGCCAGCCAGACCGAGGATTGCGTCACCATTTCCCTCGGCGCGGCCGCCTTCATTCCGTCCGACCAACGCGGCTCGGGCGATCTGGTGGCGGCGGCCGACGCGGCGCTCTACCGCGCCAAGCACCAGGGCCGCAACCGCGTGGTCTGCGCCGACCGGGTGGCGGAACTGGTGGAGGCCTAAAGCGTGATGCCTTAAATATGCATCACGCTTTAGCTTCACTTGTTATGCCCTCTGCCTTAGCGGGCGCCTCCGCGCCCTTGGCCGCTCGCTCAATGCTTGCCTAGAGCACCGCCCGATTATTTCGGGCAGGGATGGCGCTGGGGGTCGGCTTCGTCGCAGACCGCCACGCCGCGCAGGAACTGGGACCATTCCTTCAGCATGTCGGGAGGGACGGGGGCCGTGGCATTGCGCTCGAAGGGCTGGCCGCGCCAGATGCGCTCGACCACGTAAAGCGCCTGGGCGCCCCGGATGGCCTTGACGGCGACCAGACCGCCCAGACCGCTCTGACGGCCCTTGGTGCAGGTGACGGTCAGGGTCGAGACGGGATAGCCGTTGCTGTTGCCCTCGGTTACCGGGCTGGGGCCCGACGCCTCGCAGTTGGTGCGGCTGGCCTCGATGATCCGCTGGATATGTTCGCGGGCATCGGCCTTGGAATCGCCCATGACCTGGATGGTCAGCATCTCGTTCCACTTCTCGGCATTCTGGCCGGGCGGAAAAAGATGGGTGGTCAGCGCATTGCCACCCCGGCTGGTTCCGGCCTCCAGCCATCCAGCGGGCGGGACCAGCAGCAGCCTTTCGCTCAATTGACCGCTGCCCGAGGCCTGCGGCTCCTGAGCCGGGCGTCCTTGCTGGCGCATCTGCGCCTCGGCGGGAAGGGCGGATATGGCCAGGGGCACAACTGCGAGAAGGGCAAGCCGACGCATCATCTGTTCATTTCCCTCAATAGGCTTTGGCCAGGGCGTGGCGCGCCACCTTGCGCATCAGGGTGGGCAGCGCCTGTTCCTCGAGCCGGTCCAGAGGGCACCATACACCACGGACCGCCGCCTGGGCAGAGGCGCGTCCCGCCGCCACCGTCAGTTCCAGGTGGAAGTGGGTAAAGCTGTGAGCCACCACACCCGGCAGAAGCTTCCAGGACTTGGCGGGCAGGGGAGAGGCGGGGGCGGCCTCGTCCAGGCTCCAAGCCGCCTCGCGCCAGTCGGTGGAGGGAAATTCCATCATGCCCCCCAACAGCCCCTTGGGCGGACGGCGGCGCAGCAGCACCGATCCGTCCGGGGCGGTCAGCCAGAAAACCACGCCCCGCCGCGTCGGGCGCTCCGCCTTGGCCAGTTTGGCGGGCAGGGTTTCGGCGATTCCCTGAGCCTGGGCCTGGCAGGTGGGCCGCCAGGGGCACAGGCCACAGGCCGGGCCGCGCGGCGTGCATATGGTGGCGCCCAGATCCATCACCGCCTGGGCGTAATCGCCCGCGCGCAAGTCGGGCGTCAGTGTCGCCGCCAATTCCTTGATCCGGGGTTTGGCGGCGGGCAGAGGTTCGGTTACCGCGAACATCCGCGCCATCACCCGCTCCACATTGCCGTCCACCACCACCGCCCGGCGGCCGAAGGCGATGGCGGCGATGGCTGCCGCGGTGTAATCGCCGATCCCCGGCAATTGCCGCAATCCCGCCTCGTCGTCGGGAAAGCGTCCGCCCCGCCACTCGGCCACCAGCTTGGCGCAGGCGTGGAGGTTGCGCGCCCGGGCGTAATAGCCCAGTCCCGCCCAGGCGGTCATCACCTCGTCCACCGGCGCGGCGGCCAGATCCTCGACCCTGGGCCAGCGGCGGGTAAAGGTCTGGAAATAGGGAATCACGGCGGCGACGGTGGTCTGCTGCAGCATCACCTCGGACAGCCAGACATGATAAGCGTCGGCGGTCTCGCCTGGGCCATAGCGCCACGGCAGAATCCGGCGGTCGCGGTCGTACCAGGCAAGCAAGATGGCGGAGAGGTCGGCAGGACGCATGCCCGAACCATAGTGCAAATCCCCCGCCTCGGGTATGCTTGTAAGATGGCCGACCCCAAGCAAAAGCCCCCGAACAAGCCGTCTGACGAACGCCGCACCCATGGGCTGGTGTCCATCGCCGTGCCCAGCGATCGGGTGACGCGCCCGGTTTTCGGCCGCCATGGCTTTGCCGGAGGCGCCCTGGTGGTGGACTGGCCCGCCATCGTCGGTTCGGCGGTGGCCAGCCATACCCTGCCCATCGGCATCAAGTTTCCGCCTAAGGAACGCACCGAGGGCAGCCTGACGGTCAAGGTGGATTCCGGCGCCTTCGCGCTGGAGATGCAGCATCTGGAGCCGCTGATCCTCGAGCGCATCAACGGTTATTTCGGCTGGAAGGCAGTGGCGCGGCTGAAACTGCGCCAGGGTCCCTTGCCCGATTCCGCCAGGGCCAGCCCCAAGGACGCGGTGCCGGGTTCGCCCTCCAATGCCCCGCTGCCGGCTGGCGAGAGCCTGGCCCAGGTGGAGGACCCGGATCTGCGCGCCGTGTTGGAACGCCTGGGCCGCCTCCTGGCCAAATGATTGCCCTAACCAAATCCTAACGGCTTGCCATATAGTATGAGAGGTTGCCGCAAGCGGCATGGAGCCACCGGATGAACGCCTTTCACGACTTCGCCGACATGACCCGTGATTACGGGCTGGTACGTTATTTCGTGATGACCGTTGCCGTGGCCTCGTTCCTGATGCTGATCCTGTTTCTGTGGGGTCACATCCCCGACCAGCCCGAGGCGCCGGCCGCCCTTCCGGCCGTAACGGCTCCGCAATCGACGGCTCCCTCCTCGTACTGACCTCCCTACGCCTTGTGCGCGGGCGGATCACCACCTAATATCCCGGCCGGATTTCCCATTTTCGGAGGGACCTTGAGGTGAAGCCGTTCCATCGTCTGCTCGGTGCCGCCGCCGCGCTGTTTCTGGTGACCCAGACCGCCGCCGCCGCCGATCTCAGCTATCCCATCGATCAGGTCCTGGGCAAAGCCGATGCGCCCATCACGGTGATCGAATACGCTTCGACCACATGTCCCCACTGCGCCACCTTCCACAAGACCACCCTGCCCAAGTTCAAGGCAGAGTGGATCGAGACCGGCAAGGCCCGGCTGATCTATCGCGACTTCCCCACCGGGCCGCGCGGTCTGTCGGTGGGCGCCTCCATGATCGCCCATTGCGCGGGCCCCGAGCGCTATTTCGGCCTGCTGGCCCTGATCATGGAGCAGCAGGAGAAGTGGATGAGTTCTCCCAATCCCCTGGTCGAGCTGAAGAAGCTGGCCAAACTTGCCGGGATGGGCGAGGACAAGGTGGATGACTGCCTGAAGCGTCAGGATCTGGCCAGCGCCATCAACGAGCGGGCCAAGGAGGGCAACGAGAAGCTGGGAGTGGAGAGCACGCCTTCCCTGATCATCGGCGGCAAGGTCACTCCCGGCGCCATCCCCTATGACGAGTTGGACAAGCTGCTGAAGGCCGCGTCCAAGTAGAATAACACAGGGCGGGAGCCTTCCCCGGGTGATCCAGTTCACCAAGCTGCGTCTGTCGGGCTTCAAGTCCTTCGTCGATCCGGCGGAGCTCGTGATCGAGCCCGGCATGACCGGCGTGGTCGGCCCCAATGGCTGCGGCAAGTCCAATCTTATCGAGGCGCTGCGCTGGGTCATGGGCGAGACCTCGGCGCGCCAGATGCGCGGCGGCGAGATGGACGACGTCATCTTCGGCGGCACGTCGGGGCGGCCTGCCCGCAACGTGGCCGAGGTGATGCTGGGACTGGACAATACGGCGCGCACCGCGCCCCCCCAGTTCGACCGCGACGAGATCGAGGTCATGCGCCGCATCGAGCGGGGCAACGGTTCCAACTACCGCATCAACGGCCTCGATACCCGGGCGCGCGACGTGCAATTGCTGTTCGCCGATGCGGCCACGGGGGCGCGGTCCTCGGGGCTGGTGAGCCAGGGTCGGGTGGGCGCCCTGATCAATGCCAAGCCCGCCGACCGGCGGTCACTGCTGGAAGAGGCGGCGGGCATTTCCGGCCTTTACTCCCGCCGTCACGAGGCCGAGCTTCGCCTCAAGAATGCCGAGCTGAACCTCTCGCGCCTGGACGACGTGCTCGCCACCCTGGACGAGCAGTTGAAGTCGCTGCAAAAGCAGGCGCGCCAGGCCAACCGCTACCGTACGCTTTCGGAACAGATCCGCAGGGTGGAGGCTCAGGTCCTGTATCTGGGCTGGCTGGAAGCCTTGGTTGCCGTGGATGCGGCGCGCGCCGCTTTGCGCGAATCGGAAATGAAGGTGGAGGAGGCCACCGGCCACGCCGCGAACGCTTCGGCCTTCCAGGCGGAAACCGCCGCCGGTCTGCCCGATCTGCGCCGCGCCGATGCCGAAGCCGCCGCCTTGCTGCAAAAAGCCATGGCCGAGCGCGAGCAATTGGAGGCCGAGGAGGGGCGTCTGGCCGAACTGCGCCGCGACCTGGAACGCCGCCTGGAACAGGCCGGGGCCGATCTCCAGCGTGAACACGCGCGCGCCGCCGATGCCGCCCAGGCTCTGGCCCGGCTGGAGGAGGAACGCGCCCTGCTGGCCGAGGCGGGCGAAGGCGAGGCCGAGGCCAAGCTTCTGGCCGAGCAGGCGGTGGATCTGGCCGCCGAGGCCGTGGTCTTGGTGGAACAGGAACTCTCCGCCCTGATGGAGGAGGTGGCTGCCGCCGATGCCGAGCGCGCGGCCGCCCTGCGCCGTCTGTCGGAAAACGAGACCCGCCTTGGCCGCCTTGCCGAGCGCCTGGCCCTGACCGAGCGCCAGAAGGCCGAGATCGAGGGCGAAAGCATCGACCGCTCCGATCTCACCGCCTTGGAAATGGAGTTGGAGGAGACCCTGGAATTCCTGGAGGAATCCAGGGAACAGGCGGAAAAAGCCGACCGCCGCCGGGTGGAAGCCCTGGCGGCGCGCGAATCCGCCCGCGACGCCTTCCAGGCCGCCAATGCCGCCCGGTCGCGGCTGCAGGCCGAGGCCGACGGCCTGCGTCAGGTGTTGGCCCAGGGAAAGGCGGGCGATCATCGTCCGGTACTCGACGACGTTTCGGCGCGTACCGGTTTCGAGCCCGCCTTGGCCGCCGCCTTGGGCGAAGACCTTTCCGCCCCCCTTGATCCCGCCGCGCCGCTACACTGGGAGGATCTGGGGCCGCTGGACCATCCTCCCGCTCTGCCCGATGGCGCCGAGCCCCTGGCGCGCTTCGTGGCGGCGCCTCCCCAACTGGCGCGCCGCCTCGCCCAGGTGGGCGTGGTCAAGGATATGGCCAGCGGCGAGGCCTTGCGCGCCCTGCTGGCGGTGGGCCAGCGTCTGGTGACGCCCGAGGGCGATCTATGGCGCTGGGACGGCTATGTGGCCCGTTCGGGCGCGCCGTCGCCCATGGCCCTGCGTCTGGCCCAGCGCAACCGCCTGCGTGAGCTTGAGGCCTCCCTGGACGATGCCGCCATGGGGGTGGGGGAGGCCGAGGAGAAGGTCGAGACCGCCACTCGCGAAGTGGACAGTGCCGCCGAGGCCGAGCGCCGCGCCAAGGAGGCGGTGAAACAGGCCGAGGCCGAGGCCGCCAAGGCCCGCGACTCCCACGCCAAGCTGTCCCAACGCTTCGCCGCCTTCGAGACCCGCATGGCCGCCGCCACCCAGGCCTGGAACGATGCAACCGCCGACCACGCCCAGGCCGAGGCCGATCTGGCCGAGGCCCGCGCCGCGGTGGCGGCCTTCCCCGAATCCAGCGATGGCCGCGACAAGGTCAATGTGCTGCGCGCCTCACTGGCCGAGCGCCGCTCCACCCTGGTGGAGGCCCGCTCAAGCCTCGACGGCGTGGCCCGCGAAGGTGCCGAGCGCCGCCGCCGCCTTGATGCCTTGGACGGCGACGCCAAATCCTGGCGGGCCCGCGCCGAGGCCGCCAAGGCCCATGTGGATGAACTGGCCGAGCGGCGCGAGGAAATCGCGCTCGAGATGGAACGCCTCGCCAGCCTGCCCGACACCATCGCCAAGCGCCGCGCCGAATTGCTGGACCGCCTGGAAAACGCGGAAACCGCGCGCAAGGCCGCCGCCGATGCGCTGATCAGTGCCGAGCAGCGTCTGGGGGAGGCCGATCGCCGCATGCGCGAAGCCGAAGCCCTGCTGGCCAATGCCCGCGAGGAGCGTATCCGCCGCGAGGCCGCCGTCTCCGCCGCCGATCAGGCCTGCCGTGGCGTGGCGGTGCGCATTGCCGAGCGTCTGGACATGACGCCCGAGCAGTTGCGTGAAGTGGCCGGTCTGGTGGAAGAGGAACGTCCCGACCCCGAGGAGCTTCAACGCAAGTTCGACCGTCTCTCGCGCGAGCGTGACAATATGGGCCCCGTCAATCTGCGCGCCGAGCAGGAGGTGGAGGAACTCGAAGCCCGAATCGGCGGCATGGTGGCGGAAAAGGACGATCTGGTCTCGGCCATCGCCAAGCTGCGCCACGCCATCGGCGACCTCAACCGCGAAGGACGCGAGCGCCTGCTGGCCAGCTTCCAGGCGGTGGACCAGCATTTCCGCGATCTCTTCGTCAAACTGTTCGGCGGCGGCCGCGCTCATCTGGCACTGACCGAATCCGCCGATCCCTTGGAAGCCGGGCTGGAGATCATGGCCAGCCCGCCGGGCAAACGATTGCAGCAACTCTCCTTGCTGTCGGGTGGCGAACAGGCGCTTACCGCCCTGGCCCTGCTGTTCGCCGTGTTCATGACCAATCCGGCGCCCATCTGCGTGCTGGACGAGGTGGACGCGCCCTTGGACGACGCCAATGTGGACCGCTTCTGCTCGCTGGTGGAAGGCATCGCCGGCGTCACCAAGACCCGCTTCCTGATCGTCACCCACCACCGCATGACCATGGCCCGCATGGACCGCCTCTATGGCGTCACCATGGCCGAACGCGGGGTTTCGCAACTGGTCTCGGTCGATCTGGCCCAGGCCGAGGCCTTGCGCGACAAGGTTCTGGCTTAGGGCGCCATATGCGACACACGGTCATCCTGAGGCGTAAGCCAAGGATCTTTCAGGCAGAAGCGGCAGCCGACCCTTCCTGAAAGGCTCTTCGGCTTGCCCGGTTCAGATTTCCATGAGAGCCCCGAATGACAGAGCCAATGCGGAATTCATCTCGTCATGGAACACGGATAGACACGGATGCCGCTTCGCGGCCACGGACGAACACGGATTATGACAATCTTATAGGGTCGTCTTGAGCGTTTCCGTGTTTATCCGCGAGCGGGGCGAAGCACCGCATCCGTGTCATCCGTGTCTCATGACTCCACGTCTGCCAGTACAAGGCCGGTATGACGAGGAAAAGAAGATGTAGACGAAGCTAGCGTCCACGGGCGACAGCCCGTCATTTCGACGCACTACACCTGCCCGATGGGCGGCAGGGTGACGGAGAAGCGCGAGCCCTGGCCGGGGGTGGACTCCACCCAGATGCGGCCGCCATGATGCTCGACGATCTTCTTGCAGACGGCCAGACCGATGCCGGTGCCCTCGTATTCGCCGCGGCGGTGCAGGCGCTGGAAGATGAGGAAGACGCGCTCGAAGTATTTGGGCTCGATACCGATGCCGTTGTCGATCACGGTCAGAATCCATTCCTTGCCGGTATTCTCGGCTTCGATGGAGATGACCGGCTTGCGTTCGGGATCGCGGTACTTGATGGCATTGCCGATCAGGTTCTGGAACAGCCGCATCAGTTCTTCGGCGTCGCCCAGCACGGTGGGAAGGACTTCGGGCGGGGTGGCGAATTCGGCGCCGCATTCCTCGATCTTGGGAGCCAGGGCGCGCAGGGCCCGTTCCACCACGCCTCCCAGCGATACCGGCAGCATGGGGCGCGTCACGCGGCCGATGCGGGAATATTCCAGCAGTTCCAGGATCAGGCGATCCATGCGGGTGGCGCCGTCCTTGGCGAAGGCGATGAATTCGCGGGCGTCGTCATCCAGCTTGTCGTTATAGCGCCGCGCCAGCAGATCCACATAGGACGAGACCATGCGTAGAGGCTCGCGCAGATCGTGGGAGGCCACATAGGCGAATTGCTCAAGCTCGGTGTTGGACCGCTCCAGTTCGTCGGCCTTGTCGCGCAGGCTCTGTTCCGCCCGGTGCTGCTCGGTGATGTCTTTGATGGTGCCGACCATGCGGGTGGGGCGGCCTTCGGCGTCGCGCTCGATCTTGCCCAGCCCGGCGACCCAACGTTCCTCCCCGTCACAGGGCCGGATGATGGGGTAAACCTTGTCGAAATCATGCTGGCCCGCCTGAATCTCCAGCAGATAGGCGCCCATCTCGGCCCTCATGGCCGGGGCCACCAGTTCGAGCCAGCCCTGGCCGGTGCGGATATAGTCGGTAGTGATGCCGAAAATCGTGTCCAGAATGGGCGAACTGCGCCACAGGTCGGTGCGGATGTCGTAGTCGTAATAGCCCAGCTTGGCCACGCTCTGGACCTCAAGCAGCAAGGCCTGGTGTTCGCGGATGGCGATTTCGGCCTGCTTCTTCTCGGTGATATCTTGGACGGTGCCCAGGATTTCCTGTGGTTCGCCCGTCGGAGCCGTGGTGAGCAGGGCCTTGGCGGCCACATATTTGACCTCTCCTCCGGCAGTGATGACGCGATGCTCCACGTCATAGGGCGCGCCGGTCAGAAGGGCGGAAATCGCGTCCTGAACCTGGGCCCGGTCGTCAGGGTGGACCATCGCCATCACCGTGGTGAAGGTGACGGGGGTGCCAGGGGTGATGCCGAAGATGCGGTAGGTCTCTTGCGACCAGCGCACATGGTCGGAGGGAAGGTCCACTTGCCAGGAGCCGATATGGGCGACGCTCTGGGCGCGGTTGAGCGTGGCCTCGCTGTTCTTGAGTTCGGCGCGGGCCGCCACCTCGGTGTGATAGCGGCGCAGCAGCATGACGAACAGGGCCGAAAGCACCAGGATGCCGACCCCCACCATGGAGGACATGCGGATGGTTTGGCGTCGCCACTCGCCCAGGACGGTCTCCACCGGAATGGCGGTGATGACGATCAGCCCATAGCGGTTGATGCGCTGAAAGGCGGTAATGCGGGAAAGGCCGTCCAGGGGCGAATCCGTGACGGCGGTACCTCTGGGCTTGCCCTCGGCGATGGCGGGAAAGGCCTTGGAATTGTCGACCTTGCGGCCCACCGCGCCCTCCATGAACGGCTGGCGGGCCAGGATGATTCCGTCGGGACGTTGCAGATTGACGACGGCTCCGCCGCCCAGGCCAAGGGTCTGGAAAAAGGCCTGGAAGGCGTCGGCCTTGAGGGTGGCGCCCACCACTCCGCCGAAACTGCCGTCGGGATTGGTGATGCGCCGGCTGACGATGATGACCTGATTGCCCGTGACGAGGCCAGTTATCGGCGCGCTGATCAGAGGTATATCGGCAGGGTCGGCCCGATGGGCGACGAAATAGTCGCGTTCGACGATGGAAATCGGCCTGAAGGGAAAGCTTTGACCGTGCAGACGGATGATTCCCTGGGCATCGGCCATGTACAAGATGGGCACGGCGGACATGGCGTCGCCGTAATCACGGAGGATCTGCCAGGATTTATGGTCCTGGCTCAGCTTTTCCCAGTCGCCCATGTGGCGTAACTGGGTTCGGGCCGCCTTCAAAGCCGTGTCGGCGCCTTCGATGGTGCGCAGCACCTGTTCGGCGGCCAGATCGGCCAGGGACTGGGTGCGGTACTCCGCCTGGGCCATGAATATGTCGCGGTCGTGCAGGGCGGTCACGGCCGTCCAGGCCACGACGATCCCCATGGCCAGACCCCATAACACCAGGGGCCACCACTTGATGGGGACGGCCGAGGCGGAAGAGCGGCGGGAGGCGGAAGGCAAAGCTTTGACCATGCAGATTGCGTCGATTCTATCCAATAGTATAAAAGCCCATGGAATGCGTAAAGCGGATAGATCAAATCGCTCAAAAACAAAGGGCCCCGCCGCGGCGGGGCCCTCATAATATTCGCAGAGTAGTAGGTGTTATTGCTTAGCCGCGCGCCATCTTGGCCAGACGCATGCGCAGTGCGTTCAGCTTGATGAAGCCCTGGGCGTCGCGCTGATCATAGACGCTGTCTTTCTCGAAAGTGACGTAGTCCATGCGATAGAGCGACCTGGGCGACTTGCGGCCGACCACCGAGGCGACGCCCTTGTAAAGCTTGAGCCGCACGGTGCCGGAGACGTTCTCGCTGACCTTGTCGATCATGGTCTGGATGGCGACACGTTCGGGGCTGAACCAGAAGCCGTTATAGATCAGCTCGGCATAACGGGGCATCAGCTCGTCCTTGAGGTGGGCCTCGCCGCGATCGAGCGTCAGGCTTTCCACGGCGCGATGCGCCACGATCAGCACCGAGCCGCCGGGGGTCTCGTAGACGCCGCGGCTCTTCATGCCGACGAAGCGGTTTTCCACCAGATCCAGACGGCCGATGCCGTTGGCCCCGCCCAACTGGTTGAGCTTGGTCAGCAGGGCGGCGGGCGACAGGCGCACGCCGTCGATGGCCACGGCGTCGCCCTTCTCGAACTCGATTTCCACATAAGTGGGCTTGTCGGGGGCGTTCTCCGGGCTGACCGAGCGGGTGTACATGTCGTCATTGGGCTCGATCCACGGATCTTCCAGCGCCTTGCCCTCATAGGAGATGTGCAGCAGATTGGCGTCGGTGGAATAAGGCGCCTCGCCGCGCTTGTCCTTGGCGATGGGAATCTGATGCTTCTCGGCGAAGTCCAGCAGGGCGGTGCGCGAGTTCAGGTCCCACAGACGCCAGGGCGCGATGACCTTGATGTCGGGCTTCAAGGCGTAATAGCCCATCTCGAAGCGGACCTGATCATTGCCCTTGCCGGTGGCGCCGTGGGACACGGCATCGGCGCCCACCAGATTGGCGATCTCGATCTGACGCTTGGAGATCAGCGGCCGGGCGATGGAGGTGCCCAGCAGATAGACGCCCTCGTACAGCGCATTGGCGCGGAACATGGGGAAGACGAAGTCCTTCACGAATTCCTCGCGCAGGTCGTCGATGAAGATGTTCTCTTCCTTGATGCCCATCAGGCGGGCCTTGGCGCGGGCCGGTTCCAGTTCCTCGCCCTGGCCGAGATCGGCGGTGAAGGTCACCACTTCGCAACTGTACTGATCTTGCAGCCAGCGCAGGATGATGGAGGTATCGAGACCGCCGGAATAGGCCAGAACGACCTTCTTGACTTCGCCCTTCATGGCAGACGCCTTTCCGAGATGGGGAGGGAATTGGGCGCGCAGTATAGGCAAAGCGCGCCCGAGGGCAAGGAGAGTCAGCCGTGATGCTCGTCGATGATCCCTTGGGCGGCGCGGGCCTTGGCGCGGCTGGCCTTTTCCCGCTGGCTTTCCGAGCGCAACTGGCCGCAAGCCGCCAGGATGTCGCGGCCCCTGGGCATGCGGATGGGGGCGGAATAGCCGGCATCTTGCAAGATGTCCGAGAAGGCCTTGGTGGTCTTGATGTCGGGAGTCTCGAACTCGGAGCCCGGCCAGGGATTGAACGGGATCAGGTTGAACTTGGCGGGCAGGCCCTTGATCAGCTTTAAGAGCGCGCGGGCGTCGGCGGCGGAATCATTGACGCCCTTCAGCATGATATATTCGAAGGTGATGCGCCGGGCGTTGGAGGCGCCGGGATAGTCGCGGCAGGCCTGCATCAGCTCCTTCAAGGGGTACTTCTTGTTGATGGGCATGATGCGGTCGCGGATCTCGTCGGTGACCGCGTGCAGGGATACCGCCAGATTGACCCCCAACCGCTCGCCGCAGATCTTCATCATGGGAACCACGCCCGAGGTGGACAGCGTGATGCGGCGCTTGGAGATGCCGATTCCCTCGCCGTCCATGGCGATTTCCAGGGCGGTGGCGACGTTCTCGAAATTATAAAGCGGTTCGCCCATGCCCATGACCACGATATTGGACAACTGGCGTCCGCCGTCATCGGGAGTGGGCCACTCGCCATAGGAATCGCGGGCCACCATGAACTGGCCGACGATCTCGGCCGCGGTCAGGTTGCGCACCAGCAACTGGGTGCCCGTATGGCAGAATCGACAGGTGAGCGTGCAGCCCACCTGGGTGGAGATGCACACCGCGCCCCTGTCCTCGTCGGCATCGGGGATGTAGACGGTCTCGGCCTCATGCCCATCGTCGAACTTCAGCAGCCATTTGCGGGTGGTGTCCGCCGAGATCAATTCCTTGGTCATCTGCGGGCGGCGCACCACATAGCGCTCGGCCAGGGCGCCGTGCATGCTCTTGGAGATGGAGGTCATCTTGGCGAAATCGGTTTCGCCGCGATTATACATCCAGTGCCAAAGCTGCTTGGCCCGGAAGGGCTTTTCGCCGATGGCGGCCATCTCGGCGATCAGCTGATCGCGCGACAGGCCGATGAGGTTGATCTTGGTGTCGGTCATGAAGGCAACACATAAGGATGACGGCGCCGCAAAGCAATGGTGCGTTGCGGTTCTCTTATCAAGCTGGTTATGATCCATGCTTAACCGGTCGGTATATTTTGGAGGTTGGCATGGCACCCCCGTCCCGCAGGGAAGATCTGGTCGAAGCGGCATTGCGCCTGTTTTTGCGCGATGGCTTTCACGCCACGGGCATCGCCGCCATCCTGGACGAGGCGGGGCTGACCAAGATGACGCTCTACCACCACTTCAAGTCCAAGGAAGAGCTGATCGTCGCGGCGCTGGAACTGCGCGACCGGCGCTTCCGCGATTGGCTGTTCGGCCGCGTGCAGGCCATGGGCGGAACACCGCGCGCCCAGGTGCTGAACATATTTGAGGCCTTGGGAGAGTGGTTTCGGGGCGAGGCGCAAATCGGCAATGACGGCCCCGAGGCGTTCTGCGGCTGCCCCTTCGTCAAGGCCTCGGCGGAATATGCCGATCAGGCGGACCCCATTCACCGGGTGGCCAGCGATCACAAGCGCCGCATCGTCGAGACCTTGGGCGAGATGTGTCACAAGGCGGAACTGCCCGAGCCTGAGCGTCTGGCGCGGCGCCTGGTCCTGCTCAAGGAAGGCGCCATCGCCGACGCCACCATCGCCGGAGATTCCTTGGCGGCCGCCGAGGCCAAGCTGATGGCCGTGCGGATGCTGTAGGGGCTGATTTAGCGGGCTGCGGAAAAAACTCTCGTCATTCCCGCGGACTGCGGGGGTGACGAAATCCAAGTGGGCCAGCGGAGTTTTTCCGCAGCCTGTCAGGGCGCGCCGCCCTAAGTATTGTTACAGAAAAAGCCGAAGCCCCGCCGGAGACGTCATGCTCCGCGCGGGGCTTATGGCTTGGGGACCTACAGGTCCTATGTATTCGGCGCAAAGGCCGATAAGTCGTTCGACAGATATGTTGTAATGCAGTGTGCTAGTATCTCAGCACCTCAAACTCGACCCGGTGGTGTCATGCTGTCAACATCCTCCTCACCGATGCAGACCGCGCCTCAACTGAGGTGGACGGCTCATCGGATACTGTTGTGACAACCTTCCAATCCCGGTGCGCCTCCATCTTTGTTACGGGTTAATTATCGCCAAGCCGGGGGCAATTGTCAAGAACTAGCCCCTCATCCGGCGTAAGCAAAAGGGCGCTCCCGCAAGAGCGCCCTGGTTGCGGTTTACTCCACCAGTTCGGGGATCTTGTCCGCCGTCTTGTGGATGGTGGCCAGGAACTCGAATGCCAGCTTGTTGTCCTCGCCCACCCGGATGCGGACGATGCCGCCCTTGGAAAGGCGTCCGAACAGCAGTTCCTCGGCCAGGGGCTTTTTGATGTGTTCCTGGATGACGCGGGCCAGGGGCCGTGCGCCGAACGAACGATCGTAGCCCTTCTTGGACAGCCAGGCGCGGGCTTCGTCGGTCAGTTCGATGGTGACGTCACGGTCGCCCAACTGGGTTTCCAGATGCATGACGAATTTGTCGACCACCTGGGCGACGATTTCGGGCGTCAGGCTGGCGAAGGCGATGGTGGAGTCCAGGCGGTTGCGGAATTCCGGGCTGAACATGCGGTTGATGGCGTCGGTATCGTCGCCTTCCCTGCTTTCGCGACCGAAGCCGATGGCCGATTTGGCCAGATCGGCGGCGCCCGCATTGGTGGTCATGATCAGGATCACGTTGCGGAAGTCCACGGTCTTGCCGTTATGGTCGGTCAGCCGCCCGTGATCCATGACCTGGAGCAGGATGTTGAACAGGTCGGGATGGGCCTTTTCGATTTCGTCGAGCAGCAGGACGCTGTGCGGATGCTGGTCGATGGCGTCGGTGAGCAGGCCGCCCTGGTCGAAGCCCACATAGCCGGGCGGCGCGCCGATGAGGCGCGAGACCGAGTGGCGCTCCATATACTCGCTCATGTCGAAGCGGGTGAGCTCGATGCCCATGATCTTGGCCAATTGGCGGGCCACCTCGGTCTTGCCGACGCCGGTGGGGCCGGAGAACAGGTAGCAGCCGATGGGTTTTTCCGGTTCGCGCAGGCCAGCGCGGGCCAGCTTGATGGCGCTGGCCAGGGCTTCGATGGCCTTGTCCTGGCCGAAGACCAGGGTCTTCAGGTCGCGTTCCAGGTTGCGCAAGGCCTCCACATCGTTGGTGGAAACGCTTTTCGGGGGGATGCGGGCGATCTTGGCGACGATGTCCTCGATGTCCTTGACCGTCACCGTCTTGCGCCGCTTGGATTCGGGCAGCAGCATGCGTGACGCGCCCACCTCGTCGATGACGTCGATGGCCTTGTCGGGCAGCTTGCGGTCGGTGATGTACTTGGCCGACAGCTCCACCGCCGCCTTGATGGCTTCGGCGGTGTAGCGGACCTTATGGTGGCTTTCGTAATAGGTCTTGATGCCGTTCAGGATCTTGATGGCATCGGGGATGGAGGGTTCCGCCACATCGATCTTCTGGAAGCGCCGCACCAGGGCGCGGTCCTTTTCGAAGTGGTTGCGGAACTCCTTGTAGGTGGTCGAACCGATGCAGCGCAAAGACCCTGAGGCCAGGGCGGGCTTCAACAGGTTGGACGCGTCCATGGAGCCGCCCGATGTGGCGCCAGCGCCGATCACCGTATGGATCTCGTCGATGAACATCACCGCGCCGTCGTAATTTTCCAGTTCGGTGACCACCGCCTTCAGGCGTTCCTCGAAATCGCCGCGATAGCGGGTGCCCGCCAGCAGTGCGCCCATGTCGAGAGCGAAGATGGTGGCGTTCTTGAGGACGTCGGGCACCTCGCCATTGACGATGCGCCGCGCCAGTCCTTCCGCGATGGCGGTCTTGCCCACGCCGGGATCGCCCACATAGAGCGGGTTGTTCTTGGACCGGCGGCACAGAATCTGGATGGTGCGGTCGATTTCCTCATCGCGGCCGATCAGCGGGTCGATCTTGCCCTGGGCGGCCTTCTTGTTGAGGTTGACGCAATAGGCGTTGAGCGCCTCCTGGCCCTTCTTGACCACCTTGTCGGGATTGGCATCCTCGTCGGCGCCGTGGACGGTGCGGCTTTGGCCGCGGCCCGGCGCCTTGGCGACGCCGTGGCTGATATAGTTGACCGCGTCCAGCCGGGTCATGTCCTGGTTTTGCAGGAAGTAGACGGCGTGGCTTTCGCGTTCGGAGAACAGCGCCACGATGACATTGGCGCCGGTCACTTCTTCCCGGCCCGAGGATTGGACGTGGATGGCGGCGCGCTGCACGACGCGCTGGAATCCGGCCGTAGGCTTGGGGTCGGTGCCGCGGGGGCTGACCAGTTCCGACAGATTGGTGTCGATGAACTCGCCCAGGTCCCGTTTTAGTTTGTCGATGTCGACATTGCAGGCGCGCAGCACGGCCACGGCGTCCTGATCATCGGTGAGTGCCAGCAGCAGATGCTCGAGCGTCGCGTATTCGTGACGGCGCTCCGAGGCTTGAGACAAGGCACGGTGCAGGCTCTGCTCCAGGTTGCGCGACAGCATAGGGGCCGATCCTTATCCAAGGGGAACGCAGGCGGGAGGCCAGCTATTCCTTTTCTATCGTACACTGCAGCGGATGTTGGTTCTGGCGCGCCAGATCCATGACCTGGGTTACCTTGGTCTCCGCCACCTCGTATGTGTAAACACCGCAAATCCCGACACCGCGGGTATGGACATTGAGCATGACGCGGGTCGCGTCCTCGCGGCTCTTGTTGAAAAAGCGCTCGAGGACATGCACGACGAACTCCATGGGAGTGTAGTCGTCGTTCAGCATCAGGACCTTGTACATGGACGGCTTCTTGGTTTTCGGGCGGGTCTTGATGACCACTCCCGTTTGACCGTCGTCGCCGCCCTGCTTGTCGTTGCCGTTTTCGCTCATGCCTGTGTGCTTGGACCTTGGTTGCATCTTTACACCCCTATCATATTGGGTGCGGATGGCCGGGGAAAAGGCCCCTTTTTCCGCATAAGGGGAATGCAGGCACGAAAAAAGGCCCGGCGGTTGGCCGCCGGGCCTCTTGACAGAGATCAAGTCGCCGAATTAGGCGGCCTTCTTCACCAGCTTGTCGACGGTGGCGTTGACGCGCTGGCTGATGGGGGCCAGGGCGTCTTCGACCAGCTTCACCGACTGCTCGGTGAGACGGGTGGACTCGACAACCAGCTTGTCGACGCCAGCCTTGGCGATGTCGGTCTGCAGGTCGATGTATTCCTTCAAGGTCTTGGCCGACAGCAGGGTCTTGGAGGCGGCGACCTGCTCTTCGATGCCAGACTTGGTCAGGCCGATGAAAGCCTTGGAGATGTCCTGGAAGCCCTTGGCGAAGATGGTGCCGGCCTTGACGAAAGCTTCCACATTCTCCTTGCCGAAGGACAGAACGTCCTCGTAGCCCTTATAGGCGGCGGTCTGGGCCTTCACGGCGGCCTCGACCTGCTCCTTGCTGATGGCGACGGCCTTGTCGTAGCCCTTGGCGGCGGCTTCGGAGGAGGCCTTCACCACGCTGTCCAGGGTCTCCTTGGAAGCGGCGACGGCGACATCGACCTGCTCCTTGCCGAGCGCAACGGCCTTGTCGTAACCCTTGGCGGCCACGTCGGCGGAAGCCTTCACCACGGTCTCGATGGTCTCCTTGGAGACGGCGACGGCGGCCTCGACCTGCTCCTTACCGATGGCGACGGCCTTGTCATAGCCCTTGGCGGCCTTGTCATAGCCCTTGACGGCGGCGTCGGCGGAAGCCTTCACCACGGTCTGGATGGTCTCCTTGCCGACGGTGACCGCCTCTTCGATGGTCTTGACGGCCTCGGCATGGGCGGCGGCGATGGGGGTCGGGGCGGGGGCGGCGACGGCCTTGACCGGAGCGGGAGCGGGGGCGGCAACGGCCTTCACCGGAGCGGGAGCGGCAACGGCCTTGGCCACGGCGGGGGCGGCGGTCGCCTTCACCGGAGCGGGGGCGGCGACGGCCTTGGCGGCGGGCTTGGCAGTGGCAGGCTTGGCCTTAGTGGTGGTGGTCATGATGTGGATTCCCTGTCTTGAGTGAGCGGCAGGGGCGCAAACCGCCCCATGCTGCATTGCAACATGGGGCGTATAGTGAGGCCTGACTAGCAGCGAGTCAATAGGATATATTGCGCTGCAACATATCCTTAACCGGCTATGCTTTCAGATGTTCAAGCGGCCTTCTTTTCCGCCAAAAAGGCGGCAAGGGCCTTGTCGTCCTTACGGATGTGCTGGCTCAGCCAGGTAGCGACATAATCGAACAACTCGCCCCCTGCCTCGGCGCTTCCCGCGGCAATGGCGGCGCGCAAGGGATCGACCCGCTCGAAGAAGGCGTGGTGCGATCTGCGATGGGTTTCGATCTCCGCATAGGCGCTGCGGCTCATCAGGCTTTCTTCCTCGGTGAAATGGCTGCGCATGGTGCGGTCGAGCTCGGCCAGCAGGGGGACGGCCATCTGACTGCCCTCGCCGCTCATCATTTGACGGTAGGCCTTGTTGACCAGTTCGAACAGGTCGCGGTGATGTTTGTCCACCGTCGCTTCGCCGGTTTCGGCCGTGGCGTCCCAATGAAGCAGAGTCATGTCTTTCTTGTCCGAGCGGACCTGGGCCAGGAAGACGCCCACTTCGTGACGGAGAAACTCCGCTTGCCGTGACAGGTCGCCCGAGGATTCCTTGATCTGTTCCGCCGCCTGTCCGGTTTCTCGGGCGGCCTGCTCCACCGAGACGATATTGCTGGACACTTCCGAGGTCCCGGCCGCGGCCTGTTCCACATTGCGGGCGATTTCGCCGGTGGCGGCGGTCTGCTCCTGGACGGCGGAGGCCACCGAGGTGCTGATCTCGCCCATTTCGCCGATCACCGTGGAAATGCTGTCGATGGCGGCGACGGCGGCGCTGGTGCTTTGCTGCACCGCCGAGATCTGGCTGCCGATCTCGCTGGTGGCGCGCGCGGTCTGGTTGGCCAGATTCTTCACCTCGTTGGCGACGACGGCGAAGCCTTTGCCAGCGTCGCCCGCGCGGGCCGCCTCGATGGTGGCGTTGAGCGCCAGAAGATTGGTCTGGGACGCGATGTCGTTGATCAGATCGACGATTTCGCCGATGCGCCCCACATTCTCGGACAGGGCCCGAACCTGTTGCGTGGTGTGGTCGGCCTCTTCGCGGGCGCGCTCTGCCACGGCCTGGGAACGTTCCACCTGATGGGCGATTTCGTTGATGGAGGCGGCCAGTTCCTCGGTGGCGGCGGCGACGGTCTCCACATTGGTGGAGGCCTCCTGGGCGGCCGAGGCGACGGTGGTGGCCTGGGAACTGGTCTCGGTGGCCGTTCCGGCCATCTGGCCCGAGGCCGCCTGAAGCTCGGTGGCCGCCGAGGTCACGGTCTCGATCACCTTGCCGACGCTGTCTTCGAAGGTGTCGGCCATTTTGCGCATGGCCATCAGGCGGTCGGCCTCGGCCTGCTTCTTCTGCCGTTCCTGCTCGGCTTCCAACTGACGGACGCGGACCAGTTGATCCTTGAAGTGCGCCACCGACTTGGCCATGACCCCGATCTCATCGGCCCGACCGGCGAAGGGCACCTCGACATCGAGATTGTTGCTGGCCAGTTGCCCCATGACCCCGGTCATGGCGTCGATGGGGCCCAGGATGGAGCGGGCGATCAGGACGGCGAAGGTCAGGCCGATAATCACGGCCAATACCGACAGAATCCGGGACTGAAGTTCCTTGGCGTTGATCGTGTCCCCGGTTTCCTGGCCCAGGCTCGCTAAGCGCTCCAACTGGGAGTTTTTCACCTTGGTGGACTGATCGGCGAATTCGGCGGCCAGGGCGGCGTTGTCCTTGGTGACGATCTGATCCATGGCGGTGGTGGCATCCACCAATTGCCGGAAGACGGAGGCGTAGGCGGGCAGGGATTGAGAGAGGCTGTCCACCACTTTGCGGGTGCGCGCGTCGCGGGCCTGGGTTCCCAGAGTCTTGACCGCTGCTTCTGCGGCGGCGATCTGATCGTTGGCGGCCTGGGCAAACTGGGCTTGGGGGGTTGCCAGGAAACGGTTGGCATTGAGCCGGGCCAGCAGCAACTGCTCCTGCGCCTTGCCCGTATGGGCGGCGGTGGTGTAATCGCCTTCAGCCATGGCGGCGTCCATGAGGCCGGTCAGTTGGCTGCGCATGGCGGCGCCCGAGGGAACCAACTGCTCGTCCAGCATCTTGTCGCGCTTGGCGCGCAGGGCGATGACCTTCTCGAAATTGGCGTTATAGCCGTCCACCAGTGCCTTCATCCGTTCGAGCGCAGCCTTTCGCTCGGGATTGGCCGTGGCCGAGATGGCTTCGCCCAGATCCTTGGCAAGCTCAGATTGCAGCACCCGCACGCGGGTCAAAGCCTTCTCGTCGCCCAGGCTGCCGGTAAAGAGCAGCACATTGCGCCGCAGGCCAACCACGTTGCGGTCGATGGACAGGACCCGAAGCGTGTTGGTGTTGATCCTTTGGTACTGATCGATATTGGTCTCGATGGCGATGAAGCCGAACCCGACCACGACCGCAATCGCGATCAGCAGGCCGAGAATGGTTAGAAAGCCGCCATAAATGCGGTTCTTGACGGTGAACGAGATCGTCATCGTACCCCCCCCTAACAGACGGCATGCGGCTTTCTACCGCCCCAAACGCCATACGACCAAGGAGTATGTCAAAACCACCCCTTGGAAAGGGTACCTAAAACTATATATGCAAAAGTATCAATATTGTGAATGTGACGATTTGGAATGCTACTTTGCTGACGGAACAGGTAAAACGGCCCTAATTTCTGGCCGTTTTACCTCGGGTTGATGTCTGTGCGTCGGTGTTCTACCAAGAAGCCAGGCCCGATGGACCGACCTTCAGGGTGAACTCGGCCACCGCCCCACGTTTGAGGTCGTATTCGCGGAAAGGATCGACGGGAACCGGGCCGGGGGTGACGATGGCCTCCCGGCCGGGATCGAGGGCGGCCAGGGCGGCGGGAAAGCGGGCCGCATCATAGGCGCTCGAGGGATAGGCCCAGGCAGTGAAACTGTATTTGCCCTGGCGGCACGAGGCGGCGGTCCAATAATAGGAATGGGACGGCAATTGCAGTCCGACAGCGGGCGGTCCGAACGCACCCGACCGGTCCAGGGCGTCGGCCAGTCCGGCATAGGCGACCTGATCCAGGGAAACCGTGGCCGAGTCGGCGCGCCAGGGCGACAGGGGATCCCACAGGTCCATGGTGGCCACATTGCCGCTGCGGATGGTGGTGATCTTCAGGGTTTTGGCCGGGGAATCCCATTCATAGACGCGGACCTGCTGGTCCCACAGGCCGTTATAGACCAGGCGGAAGCGTTCGGGCGCCCCGGCGGCGCAGGCGCCCGCGATATCGCTGCCTTCCACGAAGGAGTACCACTGGGCCTTGCGATAGATGGGGTTGCCGATATCGTCGCCGCTATAGGCGCAGCCCGCCAGCAGAGCGAGAGAAGCGGAGATCACGGGAAGGGCGAGGCGACGGGGCATGGTATTTGCCTTGGCATGGGGTTGGGGCATTGGATAAATGCGCAGGAAAATATGGCGGGAATCGGGCCTTTCGCGAAGCTTTACACCGATTCGCAAAATCTTTAAGGTTTGCGCGTTACCCTAAACCAACTCAGTCGCAGAACGGAAGGTCGAGACGTTGCACCTGAGCCGCACTGGATTCCCGAATCGCCTTCGCCTGTTGGCCGCCGCCCTGGCCGCCGCCTTTGTCCTGGCGGTCCAGCCTGCCCAGGCCGGGCGTTATGCCTCCATCGTCATCGATGCGCAAACCGGTTCGGTCCTGCATGCGGCCAATCCCGACGCCAGATCCTATCCCGCGTCCCTGACCAAGGTGATGACGCTGTTCTTGCTGTTCGACGAGTTGGATTCGGGGCGGATCAGGATGGACTCCAAGTTCACCGCCTCGGCCCATGCCGCCGCCCAGTCTCCGTCAAAACTGGGTCTGGAGCCGGGTGAGACCATTTCCGTGGAAAACCTGATTTTGGCCCTGGTCACCAAATCCGCCAATGACGCCGCCGTCGTGGCAGCCGAAGGCGTGGGCGGCACCGAGTCCAAATTCGCCCAAATGATGACCCGCAAGGCCCAGGCGCTCGGCATGCGTAACACGGTCTACCGCAATGCATCGGGCCTGCCCGATACGGGGCAGGTCTCGACGGTGCGCGATCAGGCCATTCTGGCCCGCGCCCTGATCCGCAGCCATCCCGGCTATTACAAATACTTTTCCACCCGCCAGTTCGTCTATGAGGGTCAGCCCATCAATACCCATAACCGGCTGATGCTGCGCTATCAGGGCGCCGACGGCATCAAGACCGGCTATATCCACGCCTCGGGCTTCAATCTCATCTCGTCGGCCAAGCGCGGCGACCAGCGCATCATCGGCGTGGTGTTCGGCGGCGCCACCGCCACGTCGCGCGACAATCATATGGCGCAGCTGCTGGACAAGGGCTTTGCCAAGCTGCGCCGCGGCGGCGGCGTCGAGATGGCGTCGGCCGAGACAGAGGCCGAAAGCAACGACGATCTGCCCGATCTGGACGATCTGGAAGCCGCCGCCCAGGCGGCCAAGGCGCCCGCCAAGGCCCCCGTCCTCGTCAAGCCCAAGCCTGCATCCTCCAAGAAAATCGCCATGCGCGCGCCGTCACGCGCCGCCAATGACGATGACGACGACGACGACGCGGTGGGCGATGCCGATCCGGCGGCCTGGGCCATCCAGGTGGGCGCCTTCAGCGAATATCGCCCGGCCCACAAGGCGGCCAGCGATGCCGCCAAGAAGCTGGGCGGGCTGGTCTCGAAGGCTTCCATCGATATCGACAAGGCGGGTAAGGGCAAGAAGGCCCTCTTCCGCGCCCGCATTTCCGGCTTTACCGAGGATCAGGCCCGCGCCGCCTGCAAGCGTCTGGGTCGGGCGGGCAAGTCCTGCAAGCCGGTCAATCCCAACGCCTGATTCCGTCTAATCCCGCCATCCCGCTAATCCCGCCATCCCGCCATCAAGGCGCCGATACGGGTCAGGGCGGCGCGTTTGTGGCGCAGGCGCCAGGTGTCCAGACGCCACTCCTCCCGGCTGGCGTTTACCTCAGGCTTGCCGAGATAGGCCTCGGCCGTCACCTCGCGGCCATCCTTTAAGCGCACCGGCAAAAGTCCGATCCTGTATTCGGGGCCTTCGTAATAGCTGAGCCGGTCGCGATCCGTCTCATCCAGTCCGCTGACCAGGATGCCTTCGACCACCCCGGTGGCGTGGGGGATCAGCATGGGATAGCTGCGTCCGGCGATGGTTACCCGGCGCCATCCCGACAGACGGGCGGGCTCCTGGGCTTGCGGCGCGCACGGATGGCCCAGGACGACCGCAAGCACATCCCCGTCCATCAGGGTTCCGAAAAAGAACATGGGCAGGTCGTCTTGGGGCACCGCGGCTGTCTCCGGGAAGGTGATGCCCCCCAAGGATAGCGCCGCCGGGCTCAGTCGGAAAGCTGGCTGGACCGTTCGATGAGTATGCCAAAAGCTTCGGTGAAGGTCCGCAGAGTGTCCTGCGCCGCCGAGGAGAAGAAATTGGGAACCGCGGCGCCGTAGGTGACGAAGCCGAGAAAACGCCCTTCGATATTGATGGGCGCGGTCATGCAGGAGCGGCTTTCGGAGGCTCGCGCCTTGCTGGTGTGGTATCGGCCCTCTCCCCCGAAGGCGGCCATGTCGGCAACGATCCGGGGTGTGGTTTCGTCGGCCAGCAGGACCAGCGACGGAACGTCGGTCATCCTGATCTCGGTGATTTCAGGGGGGCCTTTATCGTCGGAATTACAGGGAAAGGCCCATAGGGTGTCATGCTGGGCGCAATAGACCGAAAGGGACAGGTGGTGCAGGGAGGCAAGGCCCGGAACTTCCCGGATCATGGCGTGAAGTCGCCGGGCTGGCTCTTGCAGCCAAGCCACCATGGACTCCATGGACACGGTAAGTCCCGCCGACATCGGCGATAGAGCGGGGTGGAGACTGGCCTGAGCAGAGCTTGCATTCATAAGTCGATTCTACCCCGTGGGAATCCATCAGGGGAAGGCACGACTTTTTACATAAGTTGATGATTTAGTATGAACTAAGCATGGCCCCGAATTTCCGGATCAAAGGCGCGATGTATACTTTTGCATGCGTGCCAGAGAATGCACGGACGGCTATCGGCGCAACGGCAGCCATCCTCGATCAGCGGCGCCACGGACTCGGAACCCGCATGAGAGTTCATGATTCCGATGATGGTTTGAATTCGAGTCGGCAGGCAATGGCGCAGGTCATTATTCATGGTACCCCCCGTTTCCAGCGTTCGACCTATCCTATGGTATGAGGTGGAAGGCGGAGGATGGAATAGCGAGATTGTACTTATTGGCGACCAAATATGACGATATGGTTCGCACTCGTCCAAACCGCCTCGTCCCGAAGCTTGTGGGGCCAAGGCCGTATTGAAAAGAGCCGGGGGCGGACGGATACTCCGGGTGGGGATGGGCCTTGTTGACGGGTTCGCAAGACATGGACGTGATCGACGGCGGCTTGGCCCGCGTTTCCCTTTTTTCCGACATGGACGAGGCCGCCCTCAGCGACATCGAGGCGCGGTGCAACTGGTCGCGCGTGCCGTCGGGCAGTCAGATCTTCGACAAGGACAGCGACACACTGGAAGTCTATTTCGTGGTGGAGGGCGCGGTGCGCATCCTGACCACCGGCGCCGACGAGCGCGAAGTCGCCCTGGCCGACGTTATCGGCGGCAATTATTTCGGGGAACTGGCCGCCATCGACGGCATGAAGCGGTCGGCCCGGGTGGTCGCCACCAAGGATTCGCTGCTGGCCTCCCTGGAGGGGGGCGCTTTCCTCGATCTGATGCGGCAATACCCCGCAATCGCCATCAAAGTGGTCGAACGCCTGACTCGCATCGTGCGCAGCCTGGATAGCCGGGTGGCGCAACTTTCCACCCAGAACGAGAGCCAGCGCGTCTGGGGTGAAATCCTCCGTCTGGCCCAGCCCGATCCCGCCAGGCCCGATTCATGGCAGATCGCCGATCTGCCCAATCACAAGGAAATCGCCGCCTGGGCCGGGACGACCCGCGAAAAGGTGGCCCAAGCCATCGGTGAACTGGCCCGCGAAGGCGTGGTTCGCCGCCGCTCCATGGGGCTGGTCATTTGCGATCTTGCCCGCCTGCAATTGATGGCGGCATCGCGCGGCGCGGCGTGATGGGCGAAATTACCTAAAATTTGAACAAATCTGCAACAATAAAACTTTGGTCTCTGTGCGGCTATTCACAGATGGCATTGGTATGTTGTGTCAAATTGGTTTCAACGAGACAGAGGGCGGGAAGCAGAAATCAACCTGGGCCTGAAGCTCTCGAACGGAAGCGGAGACAATTGTCGATGTTTTCGCCACATAAACTGAGGAGATACAAAATGTTTACTTCGATCCGCACCATGATCACCAAGATGACCCGTGACGAGCAGGGCGCCACCGCCATCGAATACGGTTTGATCGCCGCCCTGATCTCCGTGGTCGCCATCCCCGGCATGCTGGTGCTTGGGCCCAAGCTGTCCACCCTGTTCACGACCATCTCCGGCAAATTCTAGCTGGTTGCCGCGCCGCATCGGCGGCGCCCCAGCACACAGGCTGGAAGAAACAAGGCGCCTCTCGGACCGAGGGGCGCCTTTCTTATTGAACGGAGCGGAGTTGTATAAAAATTTAAGCAATATCCATAGTTAAAACTTACGTCTATGTGTATTTCGCCACAGATAGCATGAGCATAATATGCCATATTTGCTTCAACGAGACAGAGGGCGGGAAAACAAGATGCAGTCTTGGCCTGGAAATCTCGAGTGAAAATGAAGGCGGATGTCGATAGTCCCGCCGACTAAATTAAGGAGACGACAAATGTTTACTTCGATCCGCACCATGATCGCCAAGATGGCTCGTGACGAGCAGGGCGCTACCGCCATCGAATACGGCCTGATCGCCGCCCTGATCTCCGTGGTCGCCATCCCCGGTATGCTGGTGCTTGGGCCCAAGCTGTCCACCCTGTTCACGACAATCTCCGGCAATATGTAGCTGCCCGGCGCGCCGCTTCGGCGGCGCCCCAGCGCGCAAGCGGGAAGAAACAAGGCGCCTCTCGGATAGGGGCGCCTTGTTTCGTGGAATCCATAGGCAGTGGCGCGGATTGACAAATAATAGAGTCATAGTATCTGTGCATGTTGTCACAGTCATAAAGGGCGTGAAGTTGTAGATTTTTCCTTGGGAAAATAGTGGGAACGGGCCGTGAAATCTCTCCTCAAGGAGGGGCCGGTTCCAGGAGGCGGGAATGGGCCATATCATCTTGATCCTATCGGCCATGGTTTTTGTCGCGGCCTTGCTGGACGCGGCCTGGGGGGACTTGCGCTCGTTGCGCATCCGCAACCGGGTTCCTCTGACCATTCTGGCGGCCTTCGTGCCTTGGGCATTGTGCGCCGGTTATGACGGCGGGCAATGGCTGGCCCATCTCGGCACCGGCGTGCTGTGCTTCGTGGCCGCCGCGATCCTGTTCAGCCTGGGTCTGTGGGGCGGTGGCGACGCCAAGCTGGTTCCCGCCGTGGTGCTGTGGGTCGGTCCCTCGGACCTGCCGCGCTTTCTTCTGATCATGGCGGTGGCTGGCGGCCTAGTGGCCTTGGCCGCCCTTGTGGTCCGTCGCGCCGAGGCCGGTGGCCCGCATCCGGTCATGCGGGGTCATATACCCTATGGTATCGCCATCGCCGCAGGTGGTTTAGACTGGGCGGCGGTCGCGCTGCTGCCCCGGTTGACCGGCTGAGCGCCGGAGGGGGAAGGTCATGCGTCCCATCGTCATCATCGTCGTCGTGGCCGCCCTGGCGGCGGGTGGAACCGGCATGCTGGCCAATGCCTGGCTCGACCGTCAGGAAAGCCGTCATGCCAAGGCCGATGACGCGCCGGTGGTCGAGGTTCTGGTGATCAATCGTGATGTTCCCTCCGGCGCGGCGCTGTCCGTCGATGATCTGCGCTATGAAAGCTGGCCCCGTTCCGCCGCCACCGCCCGTCTGGTGGTGCGCAGGCCGGGCGAGGATGCCAAGGCCGCCTTTGTCGGCATGATCGCGCGTCGCGCCCTGACCGAGGGCGAGCCGGTTTCGGCCGCCACCACCTTCAAGCCCGACAGTTCCGGCGTGCTGGCCGGATTGCTGGGGCCGGGCAAGCGCGCCATTTCCATCACCATCACCAATCCCACGGCGGTGTCGGGCTTCATTACACCGGGTGATCGGGTGGATGTGGTCATGTTGACCGACCTCAAGAAGATCGAGGACGCCCAGGGCCGCGAGAGCAAGCAGGAAGAAGGGCGCTTCGGTGGCGAGACATTGCTGGTCCGCTTCGGGGCCGAGACGGTGCTCTCCGATATCAGGGTGCTGGCCATCGACCAGCAGATCACGCGTGGCCGCGACGGCGCGGCCATCCAGGGCAAGACCGCCACGCTGGAAGTGACGCCGAAACAGGCGGAAATTCTGGTTCTGGCGGAAACCATGGGGATGCTGCAATTGTCGCTGCGCCCGCAACAGGGCGATGGCCCGGCGGTCGCCCCGCAGCCGGGCGAGATGCTGGACTTTACCGCCGATCTTGAAGCGGGCAAGGCCCTGCAGGCCTCGGTCGGCTTCGCGGCCAAGAAAAAGGGCACCAAGGCTTCGTCCCCGGTTCGGGTCAATCGGGGCGGCCAGGTCAGTGGGGAAGGGGCGGGGCGATGAGGGGGCGTTTTATTCCGGCAGCCATTCTGGCGATTCTTCTCGCCATGCCCGCCTGGGCGCAAAGCGAAGAGCCTCCGCCGCCCCATTCGGCCCCGCGCGCCATGGTGATCACCCTGGGGGCTCCGTCCGGGCCGGGACAGGCGCAGCGCGCTGGCACCCCCCGATCCCTGCTGGGCGCCACGGCCGCATCCGCCGAATCCATGCAGGTTCCCGTGGGCAAAAGCGTGGATCTGACCCTGCCCGGTGCCGTCAGGGAGGTGGTGATCGGCAATTCCGACATCGCCGATGTGATGGTGCGCAGCCCCAATCTGGTGCATATCACTGGCCGGGCGGTGGGGCAGACCAATGTCTTTCTGGTCGATCGCGCGGGCCGCGTCATGCGGCGCATCGATCTCAATGTGTCCATCGATTCCCAGGCGGTTCGGGACGCCTTGCGCGCCGTCCTGCCCGACGAGCGCGCCATCAACGTGGAGGCCGTGGCCGACAGCCTGTATCTGTCGGGTTCGGTCAAGAACGACGCGGCGGCGCGAGACGCCAAGATGCTGGCCAGGCGTTTCGTGGCCGAGGACGCAAAGCTGGTCAATCTCTTGCGGGTGGTCAACGAGCAGCAGGTACTGCTCCACGTCAAGGTGGCGGAGATCCAGCGCACCGTTCTCAAGGAACTGGGCTTCGGCCTGACCGCCAATAAGGGCATTCCCCTGATCGGCAGTTCGGTCCTGGGCTCGGGATCCAAGACCAGTTCCACGGTGGGCCTGATTGATTCGTCTTCCACCGCCATCTTCGGCACCGCCACCATCACCGGCATCGGCGCCCTGGCGGCAAATCTCAACATCCTTGAGAATCAGGGGCTGATCCGCACCCTGGTGGAGCCCAATCTGACCGCGGTGTCGGGCGAGACCGCCACCATGCTGGCGGGCGGCGAACTGCCCATTCCCATCTCCCAGACCAACGGCGCGGTCAGTGTCGAGTTCAAGCCCTATGGCGTGCTGCTGTCCTTCACGCCCACCGTGCTGGACCCCGGCCGTCTCAGCCTCAAGATGAGCACCGAAGTCAGCGCCATCGACAACAACAACAAGACCGCCATCTCGTCGAGCATCTCGGTGCCCGCCTTCAAGGTCCGCCGCGCCGGATCCACGGTGGAACTGCCCTCGGGCGGCTCCATCATGATCGCCGGTTTGCTGCAAAACGACATCACCAGCAATATCACCGGCCTGCCGGGCCTGATGGACCTGCCGGTGCTAGGCTTGCTGTTTCGCTCCAACGCTTTTCAGCGCAACGAGACCGAACTGGTGGTGATCCTGTCGGCCTATGTGGTCCGTCCGGTGGAACAGCCGGTTCTGGGCACGCCCAATGACGGCTTCGCGCCCAGTTCCGATCTGAAGCGCTTTTTGTTGGGGCGGCTGCAGGATACCTATACCAAGCGCTCGCGCGAACTGCCCGCCACGCCGCCTTCCCTGCAAGGCCCCTACGGCCATATCGTCCAGTGAGGAGGATCGCCATGACTCCGTTCCGCGCCATCCTCGCCACCCTGGTCCTGATGCCTGTGCTGGCGGGCTGCGAGGCTGATCTGGCCGAGCATGATTATCGCCTCTCCCATCCCATCGCCGTGGAGGAGAAGGCGGCGGTGGCCCTGTTTGCCCGCCCGGCGCCGGGCGCGCCCCTATCCGACATTGACCGCGACCGCCTGGGCCGTCTGGCCGAGGAATCGCTGAGGCGCGGCGCTGGCCCCATCCAGATCACGGTCGGGGCACGGACGGGCGAGGAAGCCGACGCCCAGGCCTTCGCCCAGACCCTGTCCGACACCATGCGGGCCTGGGGCGTCGGGCCTGTCGTGGTGGCGGTGGCCGGTGGTGCCGATGCGGTGCCTCAGCCGGGTCTCGCCCAGGTCCGCGTGCCGGTCTGGGAGGCCAAGGCCCCGGAATGCGGCACCTTCGATCGCGGCCTCAATCCCGATTACGCCAATGCGCCGCACAGCAACTGGGGCTGCTCCATCCAGCGCAACAAGGCGTTGATGGTGCAAAATCCCGCCGATCTGGTCCGGGCCCGCGACACGTCGGGCCGCGATGCGAACCGCGCCAATGACGTGCTGGAAAAGTATGGCAAGGGCGAGGCCACCAGTTCCGCCCGCGAACCCATCACCGCCGGATCCACCTCGGCGGTGGGTTCGAGCGGCGCGAAATAGAAGGAGGCACAAATGGTCTTTCGCCTGACCATCGAGGCCTTCTGTTGCGGGGCCGAGACCGCCGAAGCCCTGCGCAATGCCTGCACCGACCGGCAGTTGGCCAAGTCGCGCCTCGGTCTGATGGAGGGCGGGCTGGCGGCGGCCATCACTCATTACGCCGATCTGCCCACGCCCCAGGTCCTGGTGGTGGAGGAAAGCGATCCCACCCAATTGCGGTCGCGTCTCGATCAACTGGCCGAGGTCTGTGTTTCCGGCACCAAGGTGGTGGTGATCGGTCCGGTCAACGATATCCGTCTTTACCGCGAACTGATGGCCAAGGGGGTTGCCGATTATCTTCCCGCCCCGGCCGGGGCGCGGCAACTGGTGGACTCCCTTGCCGGTCTGTTCGCCGACCCGGCTTCGGCGCCCAGGGCCCGCGTGGTGGCCTGCTGGGGGGCCAGGGGCGGCACCGGCTCGTCCACTCTGGCCCAGAATCTGGCTTGGGCGGCGGCGCGGCATCTGGCCGAGAAGGTCATCCTCATCGATCTCGACATCGCCTTCGGCACCTCCGTCCTGGCCTTCAATCTGGAGGCCAAGCAAAGCATCGCCGATGTGCTGGCCAACCCGGAGCGCCTGGACGAGGTTCTGGTGGATCGCTGCATGGCCGAATACGACGACCATCTGCAGATCCTTGCGGCTCCCGGCGATGGGCGCGGCCACGGCGTCACCACTTTGGAGCCCCTGGAGCATCTTGTGGATCTGGCGTCGCGCATGGCGGCCCTGGTGGTGCTGGACATCCCCCATGTCTGGGCGGAATGGAGCGAGGCTTTGCTGGCCGGGGCCGACGAAGTGGTGGTTACCGCCATCGCCGATTTCGCCTCCCTGCGCGATACCAAGACCCTGGTGGACCTGCTGTCGCCGCGCCGTCAGGGCATGGCTCCGCTGCGCCTGGTGCTGAACCGGGCCGAGACCGGCCGCAAGGCGCAGCTATCGGCCAAGGACTTCGCCGAGACCCTGAAGATGACGCCCGATCTGGTCATTCCGTCCGACCCCGCCCTGTTCGGCGAGGCGGCCACCGAGGCGCGCATGCTGGGAGAGGTGGCGGCCAACCACAAGATCGTCCAGTCCCTGGGGCAACTGGCCGTCACTCTGAGTGGCAAGGCCCCGGTGGTGGCGCGCAAACCGGCCAAGTCCCGCTCCCTCCTGGACTGGCTGAGGAGATAGGCCATGTTCGGGCGCCGCGCCCAGCCGCCGGAAAAGACCGCGCCGCCGCCCAAGGAGGCGGCCAAGCCCGCTGCCGGTCCGGTATCGGCACCGGCATCTCCGTCTTCGGGGCGGACGGCCGAGTTGGATCAGCGGCTTTCCGACATCAAGATCGCCATCTTCAACGATCTGATCGATTCGGTGGACCCCACCGAGCTGGGCAAGCTGGAACCGGCCCAGGTGCGCGAGGAAATCTCGGATATCGTCGCCGAGATCATCTCCATGCGCAATCTGGTGATCTCGGCGGCCGAGCAGCAGGTGGTGATCGGCGACATCTGCAACGATGTGCTGGGCCTGGGGCCCTTGGAACCCCTGATCGCCCGCGACGACATCGCCGACATCATGGTGAACGGTGCCGACAAGGTCTATATAGAGACCGAAGGGCGCATCGAGCTGACCGATATCAAGTTCCGCGATAACGCCCAGCTGATGAATATCTGCCAGCGCATCGTCGCGGCGGTGGGCCGCCGGGTGGACGAGGCCAGCCCCATCTGCGACGCCCGCCTGATGGATGGCTCGCGCGTCAACGTCATCGTGCCGCCGCTGGCCATCGACGGGCCGACTCTGACCATCCGCAAGTTCAAGCGCGAAAAGCTGACCCTGGAAAAGCTGGTGGAGTTCGGCTCGGTCTCCGCGCCCGCCGCCCGCGTGCTGCAGATCGCGTCGGCATCGCGGCTCAACATCCTGATCTCGGGCGGCACCGGTTCGGGCAAGACCACGCTGCTCAACTGCATGACCCGCTATATCGACCAGACCGAGCGCATCGTCACCTGCGAGGATGCCGCCGAGCTGCAATTGCAGCAGCCCCATGTGGTGCGCCTGGAAACCCGGCCGCCCAACCTGGAAGGCACCGGCGCCATCACCATGCGCGATCTGGTGAAGAACTGCCTGCGCATGCGGCCCGAACGCATCATCGTGGGCGAGGTGCGCGGGCCCGAGGCCTTCGACCTGCTCCAGGCCATGAATACCGGCCATGACGGCTCCATGGGAACCATCCACGCCAACACGCCCAGGGACGCCTTGTCGCGCGTCGAGAACATGGTGGCCATGGGCGGCTATTCCCTGCCCGCCAAGGCGGTGCGCGAGCAGATCTCGGCGGCCATCAACCTGATCGTCCAGGCATCGCGTCTCAGGGACGGTTCGCGCAAGATCACCCATATCACCGAAGTGGTGGGCATGGAGGGCGAGGTCATCACCCTTCAGGATCTCTATGTCTTCGAGTTCGAGGGCGAGGATAGCCGGGGCCGCATCCTGGGCCGTCACCGTCCCACCGGCCTTCGTCCGGCCTTCTGGGACCGCGCCCGCTATTATGGGCTGGAGCGCGATCTGGCCGAGGCCCTGGGTGAGACCCATGTTTGATCTCCTCGAACGCATGCCCGCCGAGATTGCCGTCCTGGTGGCGGTGATGCTGGTCACCCTGGCGGTGCTGGGCTGGTCCCTGTTCACGCTGCTCCATGGGCCGCGCGCCCGTCTCAAGCGCCGCCTCGCCGCCGTGGCGGGTGGCTCCCACGGGGCCGAGCGGCGGCTGGCCGGGCGCATGCCCCAGCGTAAATCGGTGCAGGCCCGCCTCAAGGCGGTGGAAGGCGCCAGGGCGCGCAATTTCGGCTGGCGTCTGCGCGAACAATTGCTGCAGGCGGGTTGGAACCTGGAAGTCTGGCACTATCTGGCCGGGTCCGGTGGCCTCACCCTGGCGGTCTTCGCCCTGGGCCAGGTCTTGGGGCTGGCCATGGTGTGGAGCGGGCTGGCCGCGCTTTGCCTGGGGGTCGGCGTGCCCAAGCTGGTTTTGGGCGTGGCGGCGGGCAAGCGCCTCAAGGCCTTTACCGCCCAGTTCGCCGATGCCCTGGACGTGGTGGTGCGCGGCATCCGCTCGGGCCTGCCCTTGGGCGAGTGCATCGCCATCATCGGCCGGGAAATGCCCGATCCGGTGGGGGCCGAGTTCCGCCAGATCACCGAGGGCACCCGTATCGGCCTCACCTTGCACGAAGCCATGACCCGCGCGGTGGAACGCATGCCCATGGCCGAGATGCGCTATTTCGCCATCGTCCTGGCCATCCAGCAACAGACAGGCGGGAATCTGGCCGAGACCCTGGCCAAGCTGTCCGAGGTGTTGCGCGCCCGCAAGCGCATGCGCGACAAGGTCCTGTCCTATGCCGCCGAGGCCCGCGCCTCGGCCGCCATCATCGGTTCCCTGCCCCTGCTGGTGGTGGCCATGCTGGGCATGCTGGCGCCCCAGTATATCGGCGTGCTGTTCACCACCGAGCCCGGCAATCTGCTGCTGGCCATCGGCATCCTGACCGAGGCGGCCGGGGTGATGGTCATGCGCGGCATGATCAACTTCGATATCTGAGGAGGGCGGGATGCTGACCACCCTCATCGTGATCACGGCGGCCTTGGCGGCGGCGGCTTCGGTGCTGGCCCTGGCCCTGCCGCTCTTGGCCAGGGACCGCCGCGCCGCCCGCATCAAGGCGGTGTCGGGCCGCCGCCGGGAATTGTCCGAGCGGCAAAAGGCCGATCTGGACCAGGCGCGCGGCTCGGGGCGCAGACGTGGCGCCATGCCTCAGCGCCGCGTCGCCCTGATGCGCGCCGTCATCGACCGTCTCAAGCTGCAGGACCTGATGGAGGCCAAGGCGCTGAAGGCCAAGCTGGCCCAGGCGGGCTGGCGGGGCCAGGCGGCGCCGCTCACCTTCATCTTCGCCCGCGTGGCTTTGCCGGTTCTGCTGCTGGCATTGGGCCTGATCTACGCCACCACCTTGTTTGACGAGCAGCCGCTGATGATCCGCGCCATGATCCTGGCGGTGGCCATGGGGGCCGGGGGATTGTTACCCAATATCTGGCTGGCCAATGCGGTGCAGAAACGGCAATTGGCCCTTGGCCGCGCCTTTCCCGATGCGCTGGACCTCATCGTCATCTGCGTCGATGCCGGGTTGTCGGTGGAGACGGCGCTGGGCCGCGTCACCGAGGAGATGATGAACAGCTCGCCGGAAATGGCCGAGGAAATCGGCCTCACCGCCGCCGAACTGGCCTTCCTGGCCGATCGCCGTCAGGCCTGGGAAAATTTCGCCGGGCGCACCGGCCTGCCTCAGGTCAAGTCGCTGTCCACCGCCCTGATCCAGTCGGAGAAATACGGCACGCCTGTGGCTCAGGCGCTGAAGGTGCTGTCCCAGGAAAACCGCGAAAGCCGCATGGCCGCCGCCGAAAAGAAAGCCGCCGCCCTGCCGGCCAAGCTGACCGTGCCCATGATCGTCTTCTTCCTGCCGGTGCTGTTCCTGATGATCGCCGGTCCGGCGGCGCTGCAGGTGTCGGGGATGCTGAAGTGACGGAGCCTAGGCCGGGCAGGGGACGCCTTCGGCATGGCAGCGCCCTGCCGGGCAAGACGGTTTGATCTCCTGCAATTGCCAGCGCCCGGTCTCGAACCACTTCCGGGCGAAGACCTCGGCGTCCTGCCTGTGGGTGAACTTGACCTCGTCGTAACGGCTGATGGCGAAGGGGGCTTTGCAATGGCGCTTCAGCCAGTCTTCCATCTCCATGAAGAGATCGAAGATGTAGCCACCGGAAATGTCCACGTTTCCCCGAATGCAGTAGTTCACCATGGCCGTCTCGCAATCTGTTCCGGCGGAACAGTTGTATATCCGCCCTGATCTATTTATCAGGGGCTGGGGATCTGGTTGCCAGACGCGAGTTGTATTGAGTTGGAGCTTTTCCCGCCGCCGTTCACCGGGCGGAGGCGGCCAGGGCGCGAAGTGTCTCGATATTGATCCGCGCCTGTTCGGCCGAGAGGTCGCGGCGCGCCATGCGTTCGGCCCCGTCTCCGTCGCCCTTCAGGGCCGTCAGCAGAGCCAGGTTCTGTCGGACCTGGGCGGTGGCGGCGGGCAGGTCGGCGGCACGCGACAGCGTCGCCAGTCCCGCGTCCAACTGCCCGGCCAGGGCCTGGGACAGGCCGAGATTGTTCAGCACGGCGGCATTGTCGGGGGTGATCTCCAGGGCGCGGGCATAGGCGGATTGGGCCTCGGCGGCGCGGCCCTGGGAATCCAGCGCCACCCCCAAGGTGGAATGGATGTCCCAATTGTCGGGCGCTAGGATACGGGCTTCCTCCAGCATCTTGATGGCCAGCGAGGCGCGGTCGGCGGCCAGATAGTCCTTGCCCAGTTCCAGCAGGGTCAGGGCCTCGCGGCCCGAGCGGGCCAGATGGGACTGCATCAGATCGGCCGCCGCCTGTCCCTGGCCGGAATAACGCAGATTGCGGGCCAGGGCGATGGCGAGGCCTGAATCCGTGGGGCGGTTCTGGTAAAGGGTGGAAAGGTGCTGGGCGGCGCCCTGATAGTCGCGTCCCGATTCGGCCGCAGCGGCGGCTGCGCGCAAGGAGGGCTCCACCCCGGCGGACAGACCGCCGTTCTCGACGCCGCCACCAGTCAGGGTGCAGGCGCCTAGGGCCAGGGCCAAAGGCAGGGCGAATACGGCAAAGCGTCCGATCATGATCCTGACTCTCCCAAGCGAACGGGGTACTCTGCCTTGGTTTCTACAGCTTTGTGAAGGCCTGCACTGTGGCGGGCTTCATTCATGCCTAAGATAGTGCCGTCGCCGTGATCTCCCGAGGTACGCCATGAACCGCTTCCTGCCCCCCCTGCTCGCCGCCCTGGTCTGGGCCGCGCCCCAGGCCGCGCAGGCCTCCGAGGCGCTGGAGCTGCCCCTGGGCGGCGCTATCGTCTTGCCCATGCGCGGCGGGGTCCGCACGGTGGTGGTGGGCAATCCCGCCATCGCCGATGTCTCTGTCGATGGGCCGGGCTCGGTCACCGTGTTCGGCAAGGGTCCGGGCGCCACCAGTCTGGTGGCCCTTGATGCTGGCGGCGGCGTGCTGGCCGAGCGTCAGGTGGTGGTTCTGGCGGGCGGCGCCAATTCGGTGACGCTGCGCTATGGCACCGGCAAGACCTGGGTGCCGGGCGGCGCCACCGCCATCGTCGATTGCGGCGTCGCCACTTGCGCCCCGGCCAATACCCTGTCGGGCGAAAGCCCCTTCAAGGCCCATCGCTGATCCCTATTCCACCAGAACCGGCCGCAGCGAGGCGCCCGAGGCCACGCCCGTGGCCGCGCAACTGTTGCCCAGGGACGAATTGCCGATGAACTTCACGAAGTCGGCGATCAGCCGGGTGCAGCCCGAAGCGTCGGTGCCGTTGCCGCCTGAGAAATCCAGCTCCTGCGACGGCATATAGATGGCGCCGGTGATATTGGTGACCGAATTGCCGTTCAGCTTGTTGACCTGAAGTTCGTTTTTGCGGTCGCTGAAAAAGGCGACGCCCGCCCAGATGCCCGCGGTGGGGGCGGTAATGGTGATGGCACTGCCGCCGGTGACGTCCAGCTTGGCGTTGTTGATCAGCACGAAAGTGACGCCGGTGCCGAAGACGGTGGCCTGGGCGGTGATCTTGAAGGTGCCGCCGCTGATCACATAGACTCCCGGATTGAGGAAGACGTTGCCCTGGAAGGTCAGCCCGCCGCAATAGGTGCCGGGGCTTAAGGTGAAGTCCTTGGTCTTGGGCACACTGGCGCAGGACGCCGCGCTGGGGGCGGACAGACCGGCATAGGGATCGGCGGTGGCGGCGGCATGGGTGATGATGGTTCCGGCATGTAGTACGCCCGATCCCGATATGTCATAGCCGCCCACCGACTGGACGAAGGCGGTGGTGACCGTGGCGCTGCCCGAGACGACCACGGCATTGGAGGATGAGGAATTGGCGGCGATGCCGCAATTATGCAAGGTGACCGTGGCGCTGCCGGTGAAATAGGCGGCGTCATTGATCACATTGTCCAAGGCCAGGATGCAGGCATCGCCCACCGATCCGGTCTTGGCCACGGCGCGGGCGTTGACTTGCAGCGACTTCAGGAACAGGGCCGAAAACAACAAGGTGGTGGGCTGGGAAACGCTGACCTCGACCATCTGCGGGTTGCCCGCGTATTTGCCGCTGGCAGGCGGCGTGTGGACGGCGATGGTGGCGCCGCCTGTGGCCTGGAAGCCGTTGCGCCCCGCATCCTGAATGGCCGCCGCCGAGATCACGGAACTGTTGGAGCCGCTTCCCAGTTCGAAGGCCCCGCCCAGCGCGGCGGCATCGGCGACGCTTTGCAGATTGCGCTTGGCCGCGTACCACAGGCCGGTTTCGGTGCCCAAAGCCAGGAAGCCGATCATGGCGGTCATGCCGATGCCCACCATGATGGCCACGGCTCCCTCGGTTCCGGTGCAGAGGCGGCGTATCAGGGTCTTGAGGTTCATGCTCCGCCTCCTCTTACCGGGGCGTGTTGCTCTGGGCGCTGATCACCAGCGGCCCGAAGGGAAACAGGCCCGGTGCCAGGAATTCAAAACTATAGGCGGCGCTGACATTGATCCGGGTGGCGGTGGTGGTGACGGTGACCGTGGGGACCACGTCTTTCAGCCCCGGCAGATTGGCCTTGACCGCATCGGCGATATTGGCGCCGGTCAGGGTGGAATCGGCCAGGGCGGTGCGGGCGGCGGTCTCCACGGCGAATTGCAGGCTCTGCTTGATCCACAGGCCGCGGCCGAATTCCATGATGCCCAGCATCAGCCCCAGCAGCAGCGGCAGGACCATGGCGAATTCCACCATGACCGAACCCCTGGTGCAGGCGGCAAGGCGGCGCGGGAACATCACTGGACCCTTAGCACGGCGGTGGCGCTGAGGCTGGCCGGGCCGCTGAGGCCGGGATAATCCACCAGCAGGGAATAGCGTTCCGTGGCCGTCACGGTGAGATAGGTGCGGGTCGCGCCGCCGGAACAGGTATTGCCGCAGGCCATGGCGGAGCCGTCGGCGCAGGCGCAGGAGGTGGCGGTGGTGACCGTCAGCGCGGTGGGCGAAACTCCCGACGCATCCTTCACCGCCGAGATGATGGCGGCGCTGTCGTTCCAATTGCCATAGCCCGACTGGGCCCCGGCCCGCACGGCACTGGTCAGGCGCATCTTCTCGTTGACCGCCAGGCCCATATCGGCAAGGCCAACCATCATCAGCGCCAGGATGGGCAAGGCCAGCGCGAATTCCACGGCGCTGACGCCGCGTTCGTCCCTGATCCAATGCCTCATCCATTTCCGTGTCATGGCGGTCACGTCGTGTTTGTCCCTCATGGGAAAAGTCTAGGGGCTTTTCCCTGTGGCGTCAGTGATTGCCCCCACACACCGAGTTTGGCCGGGCGGGCGCTTTCTTCTTGTGCACCGCAATGTGACGAAGCATTATTGCGGCCCACTGTTGTTTGCCGCAAGGAGATTGCGCCCATGTCCGTCAAGCCGCCCCGCAAGTTCTTCGAGCCGCTCGCCATCGGCGCGCCCGCCCCCTATCGCGAACTGCCGGTGCGTCTGGAACGCATGATCCACTTCTTCCCGCCGCACAACGAGAAGATGCGCGCCAAGGCCGCCGAGATGGGCCGCAATGTGGACGTGCTGTTGGGCAATCTGGAAGACGCCATTCCCGCCGATGCCAAGGAAGCGGCGCGCGCCGGTTTCGTCGAGGTGGCCAAGGCCTGGGACAATCCCAATACCGGGCTGTGGACCCGCGTCAACTGCCTGAACTCGCCCTGGTTCCTGGACGACATGAATGCCATCGTCGGCGAGGCTGGCAACAAGGTGGACGTGGTGATGCTGCCCAAGGTGGAAGGTCCCTGGGACATCCATTACCTGGATCAGCTTCTGGCCCAGTTGGAGGCCAAGCATGGCGTGAAGCGCCCCATCATGATCCACGCCATCCTCGAGACCGCGCTGGGCGTCGAAAATGTGGCGGCCATCTGTCAGGCCAGCCCCCGCATGCACGGCATCAGCCTCGGCCCGGCCGATCTGGCGGCGTCGCGCGGCATGAAGACCACCCGCGTGGGCGGCGGCCACCCCTTTTACGGCGTGCTGGAAGATTCCACCGAGGGCAAGCCGGGCCGGACCCTGTTCCAGCAGGATCTGTGGCACTACACCGTGGCCAAGATGGTCGATGCCTGCCAGTCGGCGGGGATCAAGGCCTTCTATGGCCCCTTCGGCGATTTCTCCGACGATGCCGCCTGTGAGGCCCAGTTCCGCAATGCCTTCCTGCTGGGCTGTGCCGGTGGCTGGTCGCTGCATCCCAAGCAGATCGACATCGCCAAGAAGGTGTTCAGCCCCGATGTGGCCGAGGTGCTGTTCGCCAAGAAAATCCTCGAAGCCATGCCCGACGGCACCGGCGCGGTGATGATCGACGGCAAGATGCAGGACGACGCCACCTGGAAGCAGGCCAAGGTCATTGTCGATCTGGCCAAGGCAGTCGCCGCCAAGGACCCGGCGATGGCCCAGGCCTACGGGCTGTAAGCACAAGGCTTGAAGGAAGGGCCGCAGGCATTGCCTGCGGCCCTTATTTATTCCTGCAACTCGATCAGCACGCCGCAGGCATCCTCGGGCGCGATGACCACCTTGCCCTGGCGGTCGCGCTCGTAAGGAATGCCCGCCGCTTTCAGGGCCTGGGCGACGGCGGCGGTGTTCTTCACCCGCAGCGTCAGCGCCACCATGGCGGGGGCCGTCGGCAAATCCTCGTCCTCGGCCTCGGGATGCATCTGCCCGATATCGTCGGGACGGCAAAGGAAGACCATGCCGCTGCGGCTATGCACGGTCACCAGTTCGTCGGTGGCGGTGGCGGCCGCCGGGCCGATCAGGCGGTCCCAGGCGGGCATCAGGTCCAGGGGCTCGGCCATCAGGGCGGTGACCGAGACGATGCCCAGAGCAGTGTTCGCATGCTCGGTCCAGCCCGGACGGCGCAGCTTTTCCGGCGTCAGATGCTGGCACAGGAAGGAGGCGATGCCGGGTGTGGTCTCGGGCGGCAAGATACCGGCCTTGAAGCGCGCCACGTCGCCTTCAATGCTGCGCGACAGGTCGCCGGGCGGCTCGAGGCCTAAGCGTGCGCTGTCGGCCTCGGCATCCTCGGTGCCCCAGACCAGGCCCATCAGCCCCTCGCCCTTGTCATGGGTGAAGGCGCGCACCCGGTCGGCTGGGCCGCCTTCGCCCACCGCCGCCAGGATTTCCAGATAGTCGCCCTCGAACATGATGCAGTGATTGGCGGTGCCCCACTCGGCATGCTCGCCCCGTGTCGCCAGGGTGAAGCCCAGGGCGCGGAAGGTGGCGGCGGCCTTGTCCAGGTCGCGCACGGCGATGATGACGTGGTCGAGACCGGTGATGCGGCTGGTCATGGCGGGTTCCTTCCGGCGACGGAAATGGATTGCCGAGTCAAGCCCGGCAATGACGAAATCTATTATTCCGTCATGCCCGGACTTGACCCGGGCATCCATGAACGGAGCGAATTACTAAGCCTGCTTGGCGTCGATGATGGCGCGGCGGATGGCGCGGGTCTCGGAAAAGCGCTTGTGCAGCACCTCGCCCTCGCCCCAGCGGATGGCGCGCTGCAGGGCGGTCAAATCCTCGGTGAAGCGCTGGATGACCTCCAGCACGGCTTCCCGGTTGTTGAGGAAGACGTCGCGCCACATGACGGGATCCGAGGCGGCGATGCGGGTGAAGTCACGAAAGCCCGAGGCGGAGAACTTGATCACCTCCTGCTGCATCTGGCCCTCCAGATCGTTGGCGGTGCCCACGATGGTATAGGCGATCAGATGCGGCAGATGGGATGTGATGGCCAGCACCTTGTCATGGTGGTGGGGGTCCATGATCTCCACCTGCGAGCCGACCCGGCGCCACAGTTCGGCCACCTTGTCCACGGCCTTGGGATCGCCCCCGGTCACGGGAGTCAGGATGTGCCAGCGGCCCTCGAACAGTTCGGCAAAGCCGTTTTCCGGTCCCGAATGCTCGGTTCCGGCGATGGGATGGCCGGGAACCAGTTCGACGCCCTCGGGGATATGGGGGCCGAGATCGCGGATCACCGACAGCTTGACCGAGCCCACATCGGTGACGATGGTGCCGGGCTTCAAATGCGGTCCAATGGCCTCGCCCACCGCCGGGGTGGCGCCCACGGGCGCGCCGATCACCACCAGATCGGCATCGGGAATCATGGCCGCCGGATTGTCGCTGGCGGCATCGGTCACGCCCAGTTCCACGGCGACCTTGCGGGCCTTCTCGCTGGGGTCGAGCGTCAGGAAGCGCCGGGCCAGACCATGCTTGCGCATGGCCCGCGCCAGGGACGAACCGATCAGGCCGATGCCGACGAAACAGACCGTGTCGAAAAGGGGCTCCTGGCTCATGCTCCCAGGAACTCTTTCAGGGCCGCGACCACCAACTGGTTTTCTTCGCCGGTGCCGATGGTGATGCGCAAGCTATCGCCCAGGCCATAGCCGCCCATGGCGCGCACGATGATGCCCTTGGAGCGCAGGAACTTGTCGGCGGAGGCCGCATCCTTGCCCGGCTGGGCGGGGAAGCGCACCAGGATGAAGTTGCAGACGCTGGGGATGACGGTCAGGCCCAGAGCCGCGATCTGGCCCGACAGCCAGGGCAGCCAGTAGTCGTTGTGGCTCTTGCACAGATCGGCATAGGCGGTGTCGTTGAAGGCGGCCAGACCGGCAGCCAGGGCCGGGGCACCCACATTGAAGGGGTTGCGGACCCGGTTCAGCACGCCCGCCACATTCTCCGGGCAATAGGCCCAGCCCAGACGCAGACCACCCAGGGCGTACATCTTGGAGAAGGTGCGGCAGACCACCACATTGTCGCCCGCTTCCACCAGCTCCAGCCCGCCGGAATAGTCGTTGCGGCTGACGAATTCGGTATAGGCGGCGTCGATGACCAGCAAGACGTCCGAGCGCAAGCCGGCGCGCAGGCGGGCCACTTCCGAGGCCGGAAGGTAGGTGCCGGTCGGATTGTTGGGATTGGCCAGGAACAAGATCTTGGTCCGGGGCGTCACGGCCTTGAGCAGATTGTCCACATTGGCGGTCAGATCCACTTCCGGCGCGGTGACGGGCGTAGCGCCGCAGGCCTTGGCGGCGATGGCGTACATCAGGAAGCCATGGGCCGAGTACAGCACTTCATCGCCGGGACCGGCATAGGCGCGGCACAGGATGCCCAGCAATTCGTCGGAACCGGCGCCGCAGACGATGCGGGCCGCGTCCAGCTTGAAGCGGGCCGCGATGGCCTTGCGCAATTCCTCGGCGCCGCCGTCGGGGTAGCGGTGCATCTCGGGCGCCATGGCGCGCAGCGCCTCCATGGCCTTGGGGCTGGGGCCCAGCGCGCCTTCGTTGGAAGACAGCTTGAGGATGCGGTCGACGCCTTCGATGGCGGACTCGCCGCCGACATAGGCCTTGATGTCCATGATGCCGGGGCGGGGCGCGGGTGCGGTCACGGTTCTATCTCCAGCTTGAAAGAAAAGGGTCAGACGAGCGTTTCTGGCGCGAAAGGGGTGGCATAGCCGCCGATCACCGCGATGCGGCCGACGGGATCCTTGGGCGCCACCAGGGCGGCCAGCCGGGGATCGGCGGCGGTCACATGGCCCAGAATCTCCACCATGTGCAGCCACTGGGCGCCATGACGGTGGATGGCCAGCAGTTCGGCGGGCTCCAGTCCCCCGGCCGCCAGAATGGCGCGCAGGCGGTCGCGGCTGACATCGGGGCCGGTCTCCAGCACCGCCAGGGTGCGGTCGTCGCCGGATTCGTCGTGGTCGCGGCACGCGATGACCAGGGCCTGAAGGGGCTCCGCCGCGCCCTTGACCGGCTGGGTGGGGGCGAAGGGCAGGCGGGCCACCACGCGCGGCGCATCGCCGCTTTCCAGCATCAGGCTGGTCCACCACGGCTCGGCCTCGTCGGCGGCCTCGGTTCCGGGGGTCAGCGGAATCACGCCTACCGTGGCGATGCCGTCGGCAATGGCGCGCACCACCTGTCCAGGGCTGCGATAGGCGTGCAGCGGCGCCACCACGCCGAAATGGTTGCGGGCCAGTTCGATGGCGGCGGTGGAGCGTCCCGCGGCGTGGACCGCCACGTTGAGCGGAGCCTGCAACCCGGTCAGCGCGCCGACGATTTCGCGCCAGATGCGGATGACGGCCAGTTTGGGGAACTCGCCCGTGTGACGGAGCAGCAGGCGGCGCAGGATCTGCGCCTCGCGCCCGGGGCGCAGCGTCACCCGCTTGTCGGCCTTGGCCGCGGCGATGCTGCCCACCAGGCTGGTGCGGCGCATCAGCAGATCGTGCAACTGATCGTCGATGCGATCAATTTCACGACGGAGCTGCTCGAGGGCTGCGCTGTCCTGGGTCATGGCGGAATTTGGGGCCGGAACTGGTGGGTCCAAGGGGGATAGGTTTAGTGCGGCTTGGCCCGGAAATCAAAGAAAACGTTGACAGTCCCCCTCGGCGACCATAGCTAATCCATTCCCTGTCACGGCGCGTGAGCCCATGAGCCTGAACGAGACCGTTCCGACTGTTTCCCCCAACGCCCTCGGCCTCAAGGTCGAACTGGGGCGCGACCGGCCGATTCGCCTGGATTGCGGGGTGGAACTTGGGCCGATTCAGGTGGCCTATCAGACCTATGGCAGCCTCAATGCCGACAAATCCAACGCCATCCTTATCTGTCACGCGCTGACCGGCGACCATTATGTGGCCGATCCTCACCCCATCACTGCCAAGCCCGGCTGGTGGAGCGAACTGGTGGGGCCGGGCCGGGTCTTCGATACCGACCGTTATTTCCTGATCTGCTCCAATGTGCTGGGCGGCTGCATGGGCACCACGGGGCCCATGGACGAGAACCAGGAGACCGGCCAGCCCTGGGGACTGGATTTTCCGGTCATCACCATCGGCGACATGGTCAAGGTCCAGGCCCGGCTGGTGGATCATCTGGGCATCGACCAGCTGTTCTGCGTGGTGGGCGGCTCCATGGGCGGCATGCAGGTGCTGAAATGGGCGCAGACCTACCCCGAGCGGGTGTTCTCGGCCATTCCCATCGCGGCGGCCGCCCGTCATTCGGCCCAGAACATCGCCTTCCACGAAGTGGGGCGCCAGGCCATCATGGCCGATCCCGACTGGTGCGACGGCAATTACCTGAAAGAGGGCAAGCGGCCCCATCGCGGTCTGGCGGTGGCGCGCATGGCGGCGCACATCACCTATCTGTCCGAGCCCGCCCTGCACCAGAAATTCGGGCGCAACCTGCAGAACCGCGACACCGTCACCTATGGCTTCGACGCCGATTTCCAGGTGGAAAGCTATCTGCGCCACCAGGGATCCACCTTCGTCGACCGTTTCGACGCCAATTCCTATCTCTACATCACGCGGGCCATGGATTATTTCGATCTGGCGGCGGAAAACGGCGGTGTGCTGGCCAATGCCTTCCGCGGCACGCGCACCCGCTTTTGCGTGGTCAGCTTCACCAGCGACTGGCTGTTCCCCACCTCGGAAAGCCGGGCGGTGGTGCATGCTCTGAACGCGGTGGCCGCCAATGTCAGTTTCGTCGAGATCAAGTCGGACAAGGGGCACGACGCCTTCTTGCTGGATGAGCCCGAATTCCACGCCACCCTGACCGGTTTCCTGGACGGCGCCGCCGCCCATCGTGGCCTACCGCGCCAGACGAGCGGAGCCGGACCATGATGACCATCTCCAACGGCAATCTGCGCGTCGATCTCAGGCTGATCGCCGATATGGTGGAGCCCGGTTCGAGGGTGCTGGACGTGGGCTGCGGCGAAGGCGCCCTGCTGGACTGGCTGGGGCGCACCAAGAACGTGGACGGGCGCGGCATCGAATTGTCCATGGCCGGTGTGTCGGCGGCGGTGTCCCATGGTCTGTCGGTGATCCAGGGCGACGCCGACACGGATCTCAAGGACTATCCGTCCGGCGCCTTCGATTACGTGATTCTCAGCCAGACGCTGCAGGCCACCTATGCGCCGCGCACGGTGTTGTCCAATATGCTGCGCATCGGGCGGCGCGCCATCGTGTCCTTTCCCAATTTCGGCCATTGGCGGGTGCGTCTGCATCTGCTGACCCATGGCCGCATGCCGGTGACCGATACCCTGGCTTATGAGTGGTACGACACCCCCAATATCCACTTCTGCACCATCCGCGACTTCCTGGATTTGTGCCGGGATCTCGGCATCAGGGTGGAGCGTTCCATCCCGTTGGACCGCAGCGGCAGGACCATGGCGATCCCCTCTTGCGAGGGAATCGCCAATCTGTTCGCCGATCAGGGATTGTTCGTGCTGTCGCGCGAAGGGTAACGGGGCGGGCCTTCCGGCACGGGGACATCCCTTTTCCGTCGTCATCACCGGGCTTGATCCACTGGTGTCCGGTTTAATTTGAGACGGCTGGCGTGGAGTCACGAGACGCGGATAACGCGGATGCGGTGCTTCGCACCTTTCACGGATAAACACGGAAATGTGCTCTTTTCCGGCTCCCCATCCGAGCCTGCCCAGGATGACGACACGGAATTTTTCTTATCCGTGATCATCCGTGGCCGCGAAGCGGCATCCGTGTCTATCCGTGTCCATGAACAGTTGGAGCCCGCATCGGCACGGCCATTCGGGCTCGTTGAAATTTAAGCCGGACAGCAGTGGGCTTGACCCGGTGATCCATTCCTGCCCGTCCGTCATTCTTCGTTGGAAGACATTCAGGCGGTGCCGCGTGGATGGCCGGGACAAGCCCGGCCAAGACGAAAGGCGAGAACAGAGTGCTACTCAGCCGCCACCAGGGTCAGATGCGGCGCGGACTTGTCTCCCGAATGGATGGCGCCGAGGAACTGTTCGACCTCGGCGCGCAGGGCGTCGGCCTGACCGGTCAGTTCGGCGGCGGCGGCCAGCACTTCGCTGGCGGTCGAGCCGGCATGGCGGGCGGCGTCGCTCACCTCTCCGATATTGCTCGAAACCTCGGCGGTGCCGGTGGCGGCCTGCTCGATGCTGCGTGCGATCTCGGTGGTGGCGGCCGTTTGCTGATCCACGGCGATGGCCACCACCGACGAGGTCTCGTCGATCTCGGCGATGGTGCGCACGATGGCGGCGATGGCCTCGGCGGCCTGGGTGGCGGCCGACTGCACTTCCCCGATCTGCGAGGTGATTTCGTCGGTGGCGCGCGCGGTCTGGTTGGCCAGGGTCTTGACCTCGTTGGCGACCACGGCGAAGCCCTTACCCGCCTCACCGGCGCGGGCCGCCTCAATGGTGGCGTTCAGCGCCAGCAGATTGGTCTGGGAGGCGATGTCGTTGATCAACGCCACCACCTCGCCGATGCGGCCAGCGGCGGCATTGAGGCCGCCGACGATCTCGTTGGAGCGTTCGGCCTCCTCGACGGCGGTGCGGGACCGCGCGGTGGAGACCTCCACCTGCCGGGCGATCTCGGCTTCCGATGCGTGAAGCTCCTCGGTGGCGGCGGCCACGGTCTGGACGCTCAGCGCGGCATGATTGGCGGCGGCGGCCACGGCGGTGCTTTGGCGCGCGGTCTGTTCGGCGATGGCCGACATGGACTGGCTGGTGGACTGCATCTGGGCGGCGGCGGCGGCCACCGACTTGATCACCCCGGCCACCTTGGAATCGAACTCGGAGGTCAGGGTCTCGATGCGCTGCTGGCGGGCCAGATCGGCTTCCTGTTGGCGCATTTTCTCGGCGGCGGCCTCGGTCGCGGCCTCGATATGCTTTTGGAAGACCTTCAGGCCGCGGGCCAGGGCGCCGATCTCGTCGACTCGTTCGGTATGGCGGATTTCCACGTTGTGGTCATCGCTGGTCAGGCGGTCCAGGGCGGCGGTGACGTCGCTTAAGGGGCGGGTGATGCCGCGTCCCACCCAGGCGGCGATCAGCCAGACCAGGGCCAGGATGCCAAGGGCGGCGGCGCCGAACTGCACGGCGCGGGTGCGGAAAGCGGCGGAGACGTCGTCGATATAGATGCCGCTGCCGATCACCCAGCCCCAGGGGGCGAAGCCCTGGACATAGGACAGCTTGGCGACCGGTTCGGTGGCGCCCGGCTTGGGCCACATATAGTAGACGAAACCGGCGGACTTTTCCGTGACCGCTTTGTTCATCTCGCGGAAGATGAACAGACCGTTGGGGTCCTTCATGTCCAGAATGGGCTGATTTATCAACTTGGCGTTGGGATGCGACAGCATCACCGATTCGTTCAGACGATGGACCCAGAGATATTCCGTGCCCTCGTAGCGCAGTTTGGCCACGGCGGCCAAGGCGGCGGCCTGGGCCTCCTCGCGGCTCAAGCGTCCCGCGCGTTCCATTTCCTCGAAGTGGGACAGCAAGGACTGACCCACCTCGACGATGTGGCGCGTCTTGACCTCACGGTCGTCCATGAGGTCATGATTCATCTGCGTCAGACTGGACGCCACCACGGCGGCTATGCCACACAGCGCGGTGGCCACGATCAGCCACAGCCGGATTGCGATCTTCATGTTATCCCCCCCCAGGCAAACCGGGAGGTGGTGTTTGGTGCACTCTTTCTCCCGCATGTAGGGGTTTTTATGTATAAATAAAACGGTAGTCAAGTACCGATTTCGGTCTACTACCTCAGTCGGATAGGGTCGCCACCGCGGAACGGCTTAGTCCTTCTTCTTTTTTCCAGCTTTGCCCAGGGCGGCCTCCAGGGCGTCGGCGACGGTGCGCATGACCTTGACGCGGGCATAGGACTTGGAATTGGCCTCGACCAGGGTCCAGGGCGCGTTGGTGGTGGAGGTGCGCTCCACCATGTCGTTGACCGCCTGTTCGTAGACGCCCCATTGCTCGCGGTTGCGCCAATCCTCGTCGGTCAGCTTCCACTTCTTGTATTCGATTTCGCCACGGGCGTTGAAGCGGGCCAGCTGCTCCTCGGCGGTGATGTGCAGCCAGAACTTGCACATGACGATACCGTGATCGGTGATCTGCTTCTCGAAATCGACGATTTCGCCATAGGCGCGGCGCCAGGCTTCCTCGGTGCAGAAGCCCTCGACCCTCTCAACCAGGACGCGCCCATACCAGGAGCGGTCGAACACGGTCACGCGCCCGGCCCGCGCGATGTGACGCCAGAAGCGCCAGAGATAATGCTGGGCGCGTTCTTCCTCGGTGGGGGCGGCGATGGGAATGACCTGATAGTCGCGCGCGTTCAGCGCATTGGTCAGGCGGCGGATGGTGCCGCCCTTGCCGGCTGCGTCCCAACCTTCGAAGACCAGGGCGGTGGAGACGCCCTTCTGCTTGGCCACATGGTAGAGATGGGCAAGGCGGGCGCGCTGTTCCTGCAGGGCCTTGTTGTAGTCGGGACCTTCCAGGGACAAGGTCATGTCCAGGGACGACAGGATGGAGGGCTGCGACGCCAGGACGCTGGGCTCGGCTCCGCCCTTCTTCGCCTTGGCCTTGGCCTTGTCCTTGATCTCGGCATTGACCTTCTTGACTGCGTCGCGCGCGGCGAAATGCTTGGTAATGGCCTCCTTCAGGGTCTGAAGCACCACCGCCGAGCGATAGCGGGGATCGGCACCCTCGACGATCTGCCAGGGGGCGTGGCCCTTGCTGGTCTGCATGATCAGGCGCTCGGCGGTGGAGATGAACTTGTCGTACATCTCCCAGTGTTGCCAATCCTGCTTGGTGACCTGCCAGGCGGTCAGCGGGTCCTTCTCCAGGCTTTTCAGGCGCTTCTTCTGGCCCTTCTCTGACAGATGCATCCAGAATTTGAGGATCAGGGCGCCTTCATCGGCCAGGGTCTTCTCGAAATGGACGATGCGTTCCAACTGCTCGTCCAGTTCGGGGGCGGTGATCTTGTCGGTGACGCGGTCGATCAGCGGGTGGTGGTACCACGACGACATGAACAGCCCGACCTTGCCCTTGGGCGGAAGATCGCGCCAATAACGCCAGTATTCGGGGCGCTCGCGCTCCTCGTCCGAGGGCGGGCCATAGGCCCGCGTCACGATCCAGCGCGGGTCCATCCATTCATTGAGGAGATTGACGGTCTCGTTCTTGCCCGCGCCGTCCACACCGGCGAACAGCACGATGACGGGAAAGTCCGCCTCGCGCAGTTGCTGTTGCAGAGCCAGAAGCTCGGTGCGCAAGGCCGGGGCTATGGCATCGAAATCCTCACGCGAGATCTTGCGTCCCAGTTCCGCCGCTTCGAACATGCCCCATCCCCCCATGACCCAATCAACCGGAAGTATGAGCGTATGCTTATTGGGACGGAGCCACAAGAGGCTGTAGTATTCCCGCAGATTGCCGGAGAGTGTCATGCCCAGAACCATTCAGCTTGTTCTCGACGATGATCTGTCCCGACGGCTGGAGACCCGTCTGGCGACGGATGGCGGCGATGCGGCGGCGCTTCTGGAGAGGGCCTTGCGGCACTACCTGGATGCCGAGGACGACCGGCAGGCGGCGCGACAGGCGGTGATCGAAGCGGCGGGCGAGGGCGAGTTCGGCGCCCGGCCCGGTCTGTCCGCCGATCATGCCCGTGTACGGCTCTGGCTTCTGGGCTGGGGGGGTGAGGACGAATCCGGCCCGCCGGGATCGTGCTGATGATCCGCTGGTCCGATGCGGCCTTGACCGATTTGTTCCGTCTGCGCACCGGCCTGGCCGGAGAGGGGGCGCGCCGCGTCGGGCGCCTGATCGCCGAAAGCGCCGATCTCCTGGCCCAGTTTCCCGAAAGGGGCCGTGACGGCACCGCGCCAGGGACCCGGGAGCTTCCGCTGCCCGGCCTACCCTGGCGTCTGGTCTACCGGGCGGGCGAAGGCGCCGTGATGGTGTTGCGGGTCATCTGAGCCGCAAGGCAAGGGGGCCGAGGCTCACCACGATCGCCAGAGAGGCGAAGGCCATGCCCCAGGCCAGGGAGGAACTGCCTCCTCCCGCCAGATCCAATACCATGCCGAAGGCCAGGGGCCCGATGAAGCCCGCGCCAAAGCCCAGCAGGGAGTGAATGGCGATGGTGGCGCCGCGCCGCTCGGGCTCGGCGGCCATCACCGCGCCGGTGGTCAGCGCCGCCGAATCGATCTGGATCAGAATGTTGTACAGCAGCATCAGCCCGGCCACGATTCCATAGGGCAGGCCGCCCAAAAAGCCGATGATCGCAGCCAGGGCGGCCGAGGCCAGCATGGCGACGGCGCAAACCCGGCGGCGGTCGAAGCGGATGGCCAGATCGGCGCCCACCAGGGAGGCGGCCATGGCCAGCAGGGAGGCAAGGGTGGCCGTGGTGGTGGGCGACGGCCCGCTTGCGCCCGGCTGGCTGGCCAGGACCCAGGCGAGAAAGGCCACCATCCACGAGCGGGCTCCGAACAGTTCCCACACATGGGCGGCATAGCCCAGCACATAGCCCATGGCGGCGCGGTTGCGGAACACAGGGCCGAAATCGAAGGGATTGACCGGCTGGGCGGGGGCGACCGGTTCTGTCCGTTCCAGCACGGCCAGGACCAGGACAAAGGCGGCCAGGGCTGAGAGACCGGCCAGGACGAAGGCGGCCTTCCAGCCCCAAACTTCAGCGACAGCGCCGATGATCATGAACGACCCGCTGGTGCCCAGCGAGAAACTGGCGGTGTAGAAGCTGATCCAGCGCGCCTGCTTCGGGCCCCGCGTGCGGTCGACCAGGGCCTTCAGTCCCGGCATATAGGTGCCCGCCAATCCCACGCCTGCCAGGAACCGCAGGGCCAGCGCCGACCAGAAGCCTTGCGCCCAGACCGCATAGGCCAAGCAGGAGAGGGCCGCGACCAGGGCGCCCAAGAGATAGACCCGCTTGGCGTCGATCCGGTCGGTCAGCGTGGTGAGGACCGGCACGGCCACGGTATAGCCCGCGAACAGAATCCCGGAAATCCATCCCGCCTCGGTATTGCTCAGTCCCCATTGGGCCACGAAGGCGGGCAGCAGGGCGGGAAAGGCGAAGACGCCCACCATGGTCAGAACTTCGGCCGCGCACAGGCAAAAGACGGCCTTGGCGCCAAGGGAATGGACCTCACTCACCACAATGATCCATGACTTTCGGACCGTATCAATTCAAGCATCAGGTGTATACCCTAGTCTCCGGCGTTGGGGACGCCTTAGGGGCGCCGTCAGGTGAAGAAGGATACCTGTCATATGGCCTCGGACGAGTCAGTTTCTTGGGGGAACCATAAGATCGAATGGTCGAACGACCTTCTGCTGCATATGGAGCAGGAGGACGGGGATCATCGCGAAATGTTCGTGCTGATGAACCGGATCTTTTCGGCGGCCCAGATCGGGGCCGATATGGTGACTCAGGCGGTCGCCGATCTGTGCCTGTTCACCCGCGAACATTTCCTGCGCGAACAGCACGGCATGGAACGGGCAGGCTATCCCGACCGCGAAGCCCACCGCTATGACCACGAATACCTGATCTTCCAACTGGACGTTCTGATCGACCGGCTGATGCTGTCGGGACCCGAATGCGTGGCGGAAGAACTGGTCGACCTGCTCAAGCGCTGGCTGTGCGACCACATCCTGACCTACGACCAGGCCTTCGCGGCCTATCTGCACGAGCGTGGGCAGAAGGTGGCGTGACGTCTGCCTTTGAGGGTTCTTGGTCTGCCGAATTACGGCGCCCCCACACCTGCGAACGGGCGAGGGGATTAGGGATCAGGGATGCGCGAAGGGATGAATCCCTTCGCATCCTTCTTTTTCTTTTCGGATCAAAAACAAAAAGGGCGTCTCTTGCGAGACGCCCTTTCCGTTAGCGAGATGAAAAAACTACGTGTGCAGCGGGCGGCCATCCACGGCCAGGCAGGCTTCCTTGACCGCTTCGCCCAGGCCCGGATGGGCGTGGCAGGTCCGCGCGATGTCTTCCGACGCCGCGCCGAATTCCATGGCCAGAACCACTTCGGCGATGAGGTCGCCCGCATTGGGGCCGACGATATGGGCGCCCAGGACCTTGTCGGTGGTGGCGCAGGCCAGGATCTTGACGAAGCCGTCGACCTCGTTCATGGAGCGTGCCCGGCCATTGGCGGTGAAGGGGAACTTGCCCGCCTTGTAGGCGATGCCTTCGGCCTTCAACTGCTCTTCGGTCTTGCCGACGCTGGCCACTTCCGGCCAGGTGTAGACCACCGCCGGGATGGCCTCGTAGTTCACATGGCCGTGCTGACCGGCCAGGATCTCGGCCAGGGCGACGCCCTCTTCCTCGGCCTTATGGGCCAGCATGGCGCCGCCGACCACGTCGCCGATGGCGTAGATGCCGGGCACATTGGTGCGGAAATGGCCGTCGATGGTGACGAAGCCGCGCTTGTCGATCGCGACGCCGACCTTGTCCAGGCCCAGGCCCTCGGTGAAGGGGCGGCGACCGATGGCGACCAGGACGCAATCGGCCTCGATCTTTTCCGCGGCGCCGCCAGCGGCGGGTTCCACGGTGATTGTGGCGGTCTTGCCCTTCCTGGTGATGGCGGTGACCTTGGTGCCCAGCTTGAACTCCATGCCCTGCTTGGCCAGCAGGCGCTGCATGGTCTTGGACACTTCGCCGTCATTGAAGGGCAGGATGCGGTCGAGGAATTCCACCACGGTGACCTTGGCGCCCAGGCGGCCCCAGACGGTGCCCAGTTCCAGACCGATGACGCCGCCGCCAATGACGACGATGTGCTTGGGGGTCTTGGGCAAAGCCAGGGCGCCGGTGGAGGAGATGATCACTTCCTCGTCGATCTCGACGCCCGGCAGGGGGGTGACCTCGGAGCCGGTGGCGATGACGATGTGCTTGGCGGCGACGGTCGACTTGGCGCCGTCCTTGGCCGTCACTTCGATCTGGCCCGGCGCGGTGATGGCGCCCGCGCCGATGATGTAGGTGACCTTGTTCTTCTTGAACAGGAACTCGATGCCCTTGGTGTTGTCGGACACCACCTTGTCCTTATGGCCCATCATGCCAGCCACGTCGATTTCGACCTTGGACACCTTGATGCCAAAGGCGCCCAGATCATGGGAGGCCGCGTGGTAGTGGTGCGATGCGGCCAGCAGCGCCTTGGACGGGATGCAGCCCACATTGAGGCAGGTGCCGCCCAGGCTTCCCCGCTTTTCGATACAAGCAGTCTTCAGGCCCAACTGGGCGGCGCGGATGGCGGCGACATAGCCGCCGGGGCCACCGCCGATGATGACGACGTCAAACGAAGAATCGGACATGGAATGCCCCCTAGAAAAGAAATTTCACCACGAAGACGCGAAGGCACGAAGAGACACGAAGGGAAAAGAACATAATCTTCTTCTCTTAACCTTCGTGTCTTCGTGCCTTCGTGGTTAACGATCCTACATCTCGAGCAGGATGCGCTGCGGGTCCTCGATGCACTCCTTGACGCGCACCAGGAACGACACCGCCTCGCGGCCGTCGATGATGCGGTGGTCGTAGGAGAGCGCCAGATACATCATGGGCCGGGCCTCGATCTTGCCGTCGGGCATGACCATGGGGCGCTGCTGCACCTTGTGCATTCCCAAGATACCCGACTGGGGGGTATTGAGGATGGGGGTGCTCATCAGCGAGCCGTAGACGCCGCCATTGGAGATGGTGAAGGTGCCGCCCATCAGGTCTTCCATGGACAGCTTGCCGTCACGGGCCTTCTTGCCCAGATTGGCGATGCCCTGTTCGACACCGGCGAAGGACAGGGCGTCGGCGCCGCGCAGCACCGGCACCACCAGGCCTTGCGGCGTGCCCACGGCGACGCCGATATCGTAGTACTTCTTGTAGACCAGATCCTCGCCGTCGATCTCGGCATTGACGGCGGGCCAATCCTTGAGAGCGGCGACGCAGGCCTTCACGAAGAAGGACATGAAGCCCAGCTTGACGCCGTGGCGCTTTTCGAACTGGTCCTTGTACTGATTGCGCAGATCAAACAGAGCGCCCATGTCCACCTCGTTGAAGGTGGTCAGCATGGCCGCCGTGTTCTGGGCTTCCTTCAGACGCCCGGCGATGGTCTTGCGCAGACGGGTCATCTTGACCCGGTCTTCCAGCTCGGCCTTGGGCCGGGGGCCCGACGGAGCGGCGGGCTTGGGGGCCGGGGCGGGAGCCGGAGCGGCGGCGGCGGCCAGCACGTCGCCCTTGGTGACGCGCCCGTCCTTGCCGGTACCGCTGATGGCCGAGGTATCGACGCCGCTATCGGCGGCGATCTTCTTGGCCGAGGGCATGACGCCAGCTGCGGCCGGGGCGGCGGCGGGAGCCGGAGCCGGAGCCGGGGCTGCGGGTTTGGGGGCCGGAGCGGCCGCCGCGGCACCGGCGGCGCCGAGAACGCCCAGCAGGGCGCCCACTTCCACGGTGGCGCCCGTGGCGGCGACGATGTCGGTCAGGGTTCCGGCCGCTGGCGCATTGACCTCGACGGTGACCTTGTCGGTCTCCAGCTCGACCAGGGGCTCATCGGCGCGGACGGCATCGCCCACATTCTTGAACCACTTGGCGACGGTGGCTTCGGTCACGGACTCGCCCAGGGTGGGCACCTTGATTTCGGTGGTCATTTTTTTGTTTTCCCTTTCTAGGCGGTCAGGCGGGAGAGCTTGGAAGCGCGGCGGAACGGCTGGGGCAGGGCGACCAGCTCGCCGCTCATGGCCATGCTGGTGATCCATTCCTGTTCGGCCACATGGGTCTTGTAGAGGCCCGTGGCGGGCGACGCGGCGGCGCGGCGTCCGCAATAGAGCGCCTTCCTGGCCTTGATATCGAGCTCTTCGCAGATGAACTCGATACGCCGGTCGACGAAGGTCCACGGTCCCATATTGGCCGGTTCTTCCTGCACCCACAGCAATTCGGCGTTGGGATAGCGGGCCAACTGGGCCTTGATGGTGTCCTTGGGCCAGGGATAGAGCTGCTCGACGCGGATGATGGCCACGTCCTTGAGGCCGCGCTTGGTGCGCTCCTCCAGCAGATCGTAATAAACCTTGCCCGAGCACAGCAGGACGCGCCGGATCTTGGAATCGGCGGCCAGCTTCTCCGTCTCGGGCAGAACGCGCCGGAAGCGCGAGCCCGAGATCAGCTCGTCCAGCTTGGACACGCACAGCTTATGACGCAGCAACGACTTCGGCGTCATGATGATCAGCGGCTTGCGGAAATTGCGGCGCAGCTGACGGCGGAGCGCGTGGAAGTAATTGGCCGGGGTGGTGATGTTGCAGACCTGCCAGTTATCCTCGCCCGAAAGCTGGAGATAACGTTCCCAGCGGGCCGAGGAATGCTCGGGGCCCTGGCCTTCATAGCCGTGGGGCAGCAGCATCACCAGACCCGACATGCGCAGCCACTTGGACTCGCCCGAGTTGATGAACTGGTCGATGATCACCTGGGCGCCGTTGGCGAAGTCGCCGAACTGGCCCTCCCACAAGGTCAGCGTGTTGGGCTCGGCCTGGGAATAGCCGTATTCGAAGCCCAGCACCGCCTCTTCCGACAGCGGCGAGTCCATAACTTCGAAATAGGCCTGCTTGCCGGGACGAATGGCGTTCAGGGGCTCGATGCGTTCCTCGGTCTCCTGATCGGTCAGGCGGCAATGGCGCTGCGAGAAGGTGCCGCGTCCGCAATCCTGGCCCGACAGACGCACGCCGTTGCCTTCGATCAGCAAGGTGCCAAAGGCCAGAGCCTCGGCGGTCGCCCAATCGATGCCCTCGCCCGTGTCGACCATCTCCTTCTTGGCGGCCAACTGGCGGACGACCTTGCGGTTGACGTTGAAGCCCTCGGGGGTGCGGGCCAGGGCGTGGCCCACTTCCTTGAGGATATCGGCGGCAACGCCGGTCTTTTCCTCGCGGAACTCCTCTTCCTCGGCCAATTGCACCAGGCCCTGCCACTTGCCTTCCAGCCAGTCGGCCTTGTTGACCTTGAAGCTTTTGGCGGCCTCGTAGTCACCTTCCAGGCGGGCCTGGAAGTTGGCGAAGATGGCGTCCGCCTCGTAGCGCGTGATGGTGCCCTCGGCCACCAGCTTCTCGGAATAGAGCGCGCGGGTGGTCGGGTGGCTGGCGATCTTGCGGTACATCAGCGGCTGGGTGAAGGCCGGCTCGTCCGACTCGTTATGGCCATGGCGGCGGTAGCACACCATGTCGATGACCACGTCGGCACCGAATTCCTGACGGTATTCGGTGGCGATGCGCGCCACATGGACCACGGCTTCGGGATCATCGCCGTTGACGTGGAACACCGGGGCCTGGAAGCCCTTGGCCACGTCGGACGAATAGGGGCCCGACCGCGAATATTGCGGCGCGGTGGTAAAGCCGATCTGGTTGTTGATGATGATGTGCACGGTGCCGCCCGTGGCATAGCCCTTGAGCTGGGACAGCAGCATCACTTCCGGCACCACGCCCTGGCCAGCGAAGGCCGCGTCGCCATGCAAGATGATGCCCATCACCCGCTTGCGCTCGGTATCGCCGAACTGGGTCTGCTTGGCGCGCACCTTGCCGACCACCAGGGGGCCGACCACTTCCAGATGCGACGGATTGGGCATCAGCGACAGGTGGACGGTCTTGCCGTCGAAATCCCGGTCGGCGGAGGTGCCCAGATGGTACTTCACATCGCCCGAGCCCTGCACGTCCTCGGGGCTGGCGGCATTGCCCTGGAATTCCGAGAAGATGGCCTGATAGGGCTTCTTCATGAAATTGGCCAGGACGTTGAGACGGCCACGATGGGCCATGCCCAGCACCACTTCGTCCACGCCCAGTTGGCTGCCGCGCTTCAAGATCTGTTCCAGCGCCGGGATGACGGACTCGCCACCTTCAAGGCCGAAGCGCTTCGTGCCGGTATACTTCATCTGAAGGAAGCGCTCGAAACCCTCGGCCTCGGTCAGACGCTCCAGGATGGCGGTCTTGCCGCGCGGCGTGAAATCGGTGCGGTTGTGGATGGATTCGATGCGCTTTTGAATCCAGGCCTTCTGGTCAGGGTCCTGGATGTGCATGAATTCCACGCCGATCTTGGCGCAGTAGGTCTCCTGCACGATGCGCACGATGTCACGCAGCTTGGCGCTTTCCAGCCCCAGGACGTGGTCGATGAAGATCTCGCGGTCGAGATCGGCATCGGTGAAGCCGTAAGTGCGGTAATCCAGTTCGGGATGCTGCTCGGGCTTGGTCAGCTCCAGCGGGTCCAGCTTCGCCATCAGGTGACCGCGCACACGATAGGAGCGGATCAGCATCAGGGCGCGGATGGAATCCACCTGGGCCTGACGGATGGCGGCGGGATCGGCGGCGGCCGGGGCGGCGCCCTTGGGCGCGGAATCCTTGCCCCCCTTCTTGGCGGCGGCGGCGGCGGCCGCTGCGGCTTCGGGGTCGATGGCGCCGATGATCTGGATGTCACGGCGGGCGTTGGCGGTGCCCTTGAAATCTGAGATCAGCTGCGAGCCATCGTCCTTCAAATCCTGGAAGAAGGCGACCCACGAGGAATCCACCGAAGAGGGGTCTTCCAGATAGCGGGCGTAAAGCTCAGCGATGAAGACGGCGTTGCCGCCGCTCAGAAAGGACGATTCGTCGAACTGCTTTGTCATGTTCGGGATTCGACGCAGGTTCTAGCCCGCGTCCCTTTCGTGCTTGGGCCGGGCGGCGCCGCCGGGCGCCGCTCATTTACGGCGCAAACTGCTTTGTTCTTATTATTGGAACGGTCCGGCGCGCCGACGGTCCGGCGCTCCGGCGACACGCCGGACCGTTTAGTCTTAAGCGGATCAGCCCTTGAGGAGCTTCACCATGGTCGAGCCCAGCGAAGCAGGCGAATCAGCGACGGCGATACCGGCGGACTTCAGGGCTTCCACCTTGAAGTCGGCGGTGTCGTTGCCGCCCGAGATCACCGCACCGGCATGGCCCATGCGGCGGCCGGGAGGAGCGGTCCGCCCGGCGATGAAACCGACGGTCGGCTTCTTGATCTTGGAACGCTTCAGCAGCTCGGCGCCCTGGACCTCGGCGTCGCCGCCGATTTCGCCGATCATGATGATCGCCTGGGTCTCGGGGTCGGCCAGGAAGAGCTCCAGGCTGTCGACGAAGTTGGTGCCGTTGATGGGGTCACCGCCGATGCCGATGCAGGTGGTCTGGCCCAGGCCGGTGGCGGTGGTCTGAGCGACCGCCTCATAGGTGAGCGTGCCCGAACGCGACACGATGCCGACCTTGCCACGCAGGTGGATGTGGCCGGGCATGATGCCGATCTTGCACTCGCCGGGCGTGATGACGCCGGGGCAGTTCGGCCCGATCAGACGGGTCTTGGAGCCCTGCAGGGCGCGCTTGACGGCCAGCATGTCGGCCACCGGGATACCCTCGGTGATGCAGACGGCCAGCTCGATCTCGGCGTCGATGGCTTCCAAGATGGCGTCGGCGGCAAACGGCGGCGGCACGTAGATCACGGACGCGTTGCAGCCGGTCTTGGCCTTGGCCTCGGCGACGGTGTTGAACACCGGCAGGTCGAGATGGGTGGTGCCGCCCTTACCGGGGGTGACGCCGCCGACCATCTTGGTGCCATAGGCAATGGCCTGCTCGGAGTGGAAGGTGCCCTGGGCGCCAGTGAAGCCCTGGCAGATCACCTTCGTATTGGCATTAACGAGAACGGCCATTTTTATGCAGCCTCCTTCACGGCCTTCACCACCTTCTCGGCGGCGTCGGCAAGATTGTCGGCGGCAATGATCGGCAGGCCGCTCTGGGCCATGATCTTCTTGCCCAACTCGACGTTGGTACCTTCCAGACGAACGACCAGCGGGACGTTCAGGCTGACTTCACGAGCCGCGGCGACAACGCCTTCGGCGATGACGTCGCAACGCATGATGCCGCCGAAGATGTTGACCAGAATGCCTTCGACATTGGGGTCGGACAGGATCAGCTTGAACGCGGTGGTGACGCGCTCCTTGGTGGCGCCGCCGCCCACATCGAGGAAGTTGGCCGGCTCGGAGCCGTACAGCTTGATGATGTCCATGGTGGCCATGGCGAGGCCGGCACCGTTGACCATGCAGCCGATCTGGCCGTCCAGCTTGATGTAGTTCAGCGAGTGACGGGCGGCTTCGAGCTCGGCCGGATCTTCTTCCGACTCGTCACGCAGCTCTTCGATGTCCTTGTGACGGAACAGCGCGTTGTCGTCGAAGTTCACCTTGGCGTCGAGAGCGATCAGCTCACCGGCGCCGGTGACCACCAGCGGGTTGATCTCGACGATGGAGCAGTCCAGGTCCATGAAGGCCTTGTACAGCGCGCCGACGAACTTCACGCAGGTGTTGACCTGCTTGCCCTCGAGACCGAGGCTGAAGGCGATCTTGCGGCCGTGATACTGCTGGAAGCCCTCGACCGGATCGATGGCGACCTTGAGGATCTTCTCGGGGTGGTTATGAGCCACTTCCTCGATCTCCATGCCGCCCTCGGTGGAGGCGACGATGGTGACGCGGCAGGTGGCGCGGTCGACCAGCATGGACAGGTACAGCTCGCGCTTGATGTCGCAGCCCTGCTCGATATAGACGCGCTTGACTTCCTTACCGGCGGGGCCGGTCTGCTTGGTGATCAGAACCTGACCCAGCATCTGGTCGACATTGGCGCGGACTTCGTCGATGGACTTGACGACGCGGACGCCGCCCTTGCCATTGGGGTCGTTCTTGAAACGACCGGCGCCACGGCCACCGGCGTGGATCTGGGACTTCACCACATAGATCGGTCCGCCCAGGTCCTTGGCAACCTGCACCGCCTCGTCGGGGGTGTAGGCGACGCCGCCCTTGAGCACGGCGACGCCGTACTTGGCCAGCACCTGCTTGCCCTGATACTCATGAATATTCATCGGGTATTGCTCCCCTTATGGTGTCTTGTCGATTAGCCCATCAGGCCCTTGGCGACCTTGACCAGGCCGCGGACGGCGTCGGCCGACTTGTTGAACTCGGCCTGCTCGGCGGCGTTCAGCTCGATCTCGACGATGCGCTCCACGCCGCCTTCGCCGATGACCACCGGCACGCCGACGAACACGTCGTCGGGCTGGCCGTAGGTGCCGCCCTTGACCAGGGTGGCGACGGGCAGGACGCGCTTCTTGTCCTTGAGGAAGGCTTCGGCCATGGCGACGCCCGAAGCGGCCGGGGCGTAGTAGGCCGAGCCGGTCTTCAGCAGGTTGACGATCTCGGCGCCGCCGTCACGGGTGCGCTGCACGATCTGGTCCAGCTTCTCCTGCGTGGTCCAGCCCATCTTCACCAGGTCGGGCAGCGGGATGCCGGCGACGGTGGAGTAACGGACCAGCGGGACCATGGTGTCGCCGTGGCCGCCCAGCACGAAGGCGGTGACGTCCTCGACCGAGACGTTGAACTCTTCACACAGGAAGGTGCGGAAACGGGCCGAATCCAGCACGCCAGCCATGCCGACGATCATGTTGGCGGGCACGCCGGAATAGTGCTGCAGCGCCCAGACCATCACGTCCAGCGGATTGGTGATGCAGATCACGAAAGCGCCGGGGCAGTTCTTCTTGATGCCCTCGCCGACGGCGGCCATGACCTTGAGGTTGATGCCGACCAGATCGTCGCGGCTCATGCCGGGCTTCCTGGGCACGCCAGCGGTGACGATGACCACATCGGCGCCCTTGATGGCGGAGTAGTCGTTGGCACCGGAATAGCGGCAGTCCACGCCCTCGACCGGGGTGGACTCGAGGATGTCGAGACCCTTGCCCTGGGGGATGCCCTCGGCGATGTCGAACATGACGACATCACCCAGTTCCTTGAGGCCGATCAGATGGGCGAGCGTGCCGCCGATATTGCCGGACCCTACGAGAGCGATCTTCTTGCGTGCCATGGATGGAGTTCCCTCGAATTCGATGAGATGGTTCTAGACGAACGGGTGGGGCGCGCCGTTGCGCGCAAAAATGGCCTGGGGGGCTTAGGTAACGCGATTCGCGCCCAAGGGCAAGCGGATTGGCATGCGGCCGACGCAAAGCGGCCCCGCCAGGAAACCTTGGTATTTCCGAACACTGGCCTCTAAGCGGTACGACCAATGCCGTAATGCTTTGGACTCATTACAAGTTTACCTACCCGGAGGGGGTTGGCGCCCACTCGGTCGGGTGGGTTGCGGTTTCAGAATCGCGCGGCGTCATCGCGAACCAATCCGATCACGTACTCCGCAGGCTTCCCATCCGAGAATTTCGCCCCGGTCGGATCCTTGAGGGCGCCTTTCATTTCCTTGGCATTGCCACGCAGAAGCAGGACATCTCCGCGCTTGAAGGCTCCCACATCGGTGCGCAGCTTGGCGGTGATTTCGCACATGCTTTCGACGCACTTTTCCTTGCCTTCGAGGGGGAGGCCGCCCGAGTTGTTGACCACCAGCCAGCTATTGACCAGAACACCGCTTTCGTCGGTCATAATCCGGAGATTGACTTCGGAATGCATGTCGGCGACGGCAAGCGCGCCGCGCCAGCGCTTGACGGCAATGCTTCGGGAATCTCCCAGATTCAGGGTATTGGAAAACTGTTCCAGATAGGCGCCATTGGCCAGGAAAAAGGCGCGCCAGAAGGCCTCCATCTTGCGGTTGACGGGGTCTCCGGCCGGGACCGTGCTACCGATTCCAAAGACATGAACCTCCGCCAGATTGAAGCGTATGGCATATTTCCTGGCCGCATCGATTCCGCTGGCGGCGGGGTCGTTTTCCTTGGTGGGCTGGAAGGACTGGCTGTTCTGGAGCATGTCCGAGAAGATGATCAGGCGTGACACGCCGTTCTCGGTCGCGAAGCGCTTCTCGTCATAGAACATGGCTTCCGCAATGGACTTGTCAGGCAGGGGGCCCGTCTGGACGGGAGCGATGCCGGATGCCTGGCCCTTGACGATGAAGGAGGACAAGGCCACGCGAAAGCCGCGATCAAACTGTTCGCGGGCCTGCCTCATCTGGTCCATGGGCGTACCCGTAAAGAACTCGCTGATCCTTTGTCCCCGGCGCAAGTCCTCCAATTCCGCCTGACTGTAGTCGGGGTAGCAAAGACTGAAGCGCTGGTCCGCGGTGCCCGCGTCGGCCCGCAAGGCAACGACCTGGACTCTTTCACGCGGTGTGAAATGAATCTTGTTCATCAACTGGCGCGCCCATTTGTCATCGCCCTGGGTGATGATGGATTCATCCACATAGATGACGGTCTGGCGGGGAGAGCTCTGGTTGCACCAGGACTCGATGCCGCCCTTGTTGAATATCCGGGACTCGACTTCGGCCGCTTTGACTGACGATATCCCTATGCCCAGGCAAAGCAGGACGGAGAACGCGATATTCTTGATGATCATAGCTGGGGATCCTGCGACAGAAGTTGCGTCGGGATTATGATTCGGGGAAATAGGCCTGCAGTTCCGCGGCCGGAAATTCCAGTCGTTCGGTATTGAATTGCGTTAAGCCGATTTTGTTTGGGCCGAAGACCAGATTCCGCCTTTGACGGGTTGCCCCCGTGACGAGGGCATTGCGGTAGGCCGCCAGATTGGCGTTGATCTGCTGGCTCGCGGCGCGCAGTACATTGACGCGGGAGTTCAAGAGGCGCTCCCTGAGGCCGCGAATGGTCCGCAGTTGCTCGCTCTGCTCGCGCGCCCGGCTGTCAAGGGCCGCTTCGGCCTCGAAGAATTGGGCGGCGATCTGTTCCTTGCGAGCGATGAACTGGCGGTCGAATTTTTCCAGTTCGTCTTGGGCCCGCTGCGCATCGAGCCTGGCTTCGTTGAAGTTGGGAATGGGGTCGTGAAAGAAATAGGACACCAGGCAACCGGCAAACCAAACCAGGATGTTAAGGATGACGGTTTGGAGCAATCGGCCTTCGACGGATTCCGTCGCCCGGCCATTGCCGAGGACATCGGGGCCGAGCCCATTGCTCAGGCCGAATTGCGCTGAAATGAAGCCGTAGCGTTCATATGTCACCGTTCCCAGAGCAACAAGGAAGAAGAAGGTGACAAGACCGATGACGGCGATCATCTGGATCCGCTCCCGATGGTCGACCGACTTGTTGAACATTCTCAGTCGCTGCTTGAGTCCCAGCCCGTGGAAATGGCTGGCGGCGGCGAACGAAATGGCGATGATGACGGTGGCCGCCATGGCGAAGAAGGGCGCATAGGCTTCGCGGAAGGTCGGATAATTGATGAACCATTCCGACAGGCCGACCAGCATCAAGGGAACGATGTAATAGAGGCGGGAATAGCCGTGGGGAATTTTGCCCCGGTTCTCGGCCAACATATCCTTGTAGCGCTTGTCCGTTACCGTGACGCGGTTGGCTAATTCCTTATACCGAGGCTGGGTCGTGTGTTCATTTAACGCCGCGGTCTCTTTGGCTTTTCGATCCGCATTCAGTCTTTGGCGCTCCGCTTCGTAGCTGAGTTCGGCCGTGACTCGATCCTGGGTCATCTGAAGGGTGTGGAGGGCTTCGCGGTAACGCCTCTGCCAAGCCCCGATGGATTCCAAGATGGGAAGCACCACATAGCTCTTCATTCCCCGGGTATGGCCATGCTCATCCAGAAGCATCTCGTCGTTGATGGCCGTCTCGGTATCACGGGAAACGGTTTCCTCCAGCAGTTCCGGACTGGCCTTGGCGGTAATTGTCGAAAGCGGGTCGTCTGCAACAAGGGCATTCACCAAATTGGTCAGGTCGCTGGGCATCAGACTGTCTCCAAGGGTGTCAGCTCTAAGTCAATGGGTCGGCAGAATGCCCAGGCGCATCATCGCGGCCCGCTCGTCCTGCGTCAGCGTGGTGGCCGATGCCGGCTTGAGTCTGGCAATGGACCGGGAGGGAAGGTCGGACGGCGGCGGCGGCGGCGGCGGCGGCGGCGGCGGGGGGGGCACCTCCACCTTGGTCTGTTGCTGCGGTGCTTCCTCCAAGAGGGGAGGGTCCGACTGGATCGGATGCCGCGGCTCCGGGGGAATCGGCACGGCCTTCTCTCGAGTGTAGACAGGAATAGCGACCATGCGAGGGGGGCTGATGGGGAGGCCGTCGGCCGTCACCGAGGTGACGGCGACCTCTATGGACTTGGTCGTGCACTCGGTACAGGGCGGCTGCGCCGGAGCTTCCAACTCCTTGATATTGATATCGCGTCGGGCCGAGATCAGGAATTCGACCCGGCGGTTCTGCGCCTTGCCAGCCGCTGTGCTGTTCGACGCCACGGGCTGCGATTTGCCCATTCCGACCAGCTGGATATGCTCATGCGGGACGCCTTGCAAAACCAGCTGAGCCGCGACCGCCTCGGCCCTTCGGCGCGATAGCTCAAGGTTATAAAGATCGCCCCCACTCGAATCGGTGTGACCGATAACCATTATATGGGGCTTGGTCTGGTCGGCGCTGATCAATCGCGAAATGGCGCCGATGACGGATTCGCCGCTTTTCAGGATTCGATCGCTATCGGAGTCGAAGAAGATCTGGTTGCTGAACGAGACGCGCGCAATCTGTTCGCTCTGGCCATTTTCCCCCTGTGGCCGCAGCACGCCTCTAATGCTGACCCCGGACGAATTGGGAAGGCTGCTGGCGACGCGGTCAAGTCCCGCCATGATGACCGTATGACTCTCTCGGCTTCTTTCGGCGGTTACGGACGGAGAGGCTATGGATGTGTTCAGAGTGACGTCAGAGGCAGTGCGGCCCGGAGGCGAGGGCGGAGGCATCTGGCTGCCGCCACTGGGGGCGTCGACACCTCCAAGAACGCGAATTGCGTCCTTGCGGATCTGATCAACGGTGCAGCCGCCAAGCGCGGCGCAATTCACGAGCAACCACAGGGTGGAAATTAGCCGTTTCATATCCGCTATAGCCCCGGTAACGCATTGCGCGCGCATCGCAAAAATCAATGCGTAAAAAAGCCCCCAACGGCGATGCGACTTATTAATAGCGTGTTTTTATAAATAAAAAAATCGCAAAAAGTGTATACAATCGCGCACTGCGTCCTACGAGAAGGCCTGTCAATCCAATCAACATATCTTGGGTGGTGAAGGGGGTGGCTACCCCAAATGTTCCCGCATCACATAATCCTCGGCCTGCATTTCCATGAGGCGCGAGACGGTGCGTTGGAACTCGAAGGCTCCGACGCCTTCGGGATAGAGGGTCTCGGGCGGTGCGGCGGCCGAGCAGATCAGGGTCACCTTGTGCTCGTAAAGAGCGTCGATCAAGGTGACGAAGCGCCGGGCCTCGTCCTTGTTGGCGGGTGACAGAAGCGGGATGTCGGACAGGATCAGGGTGTGATAGCGCCCCGCCAGGGCGAGGTAGTCGCTGGGGCCTAAGGCCGTGCCGCAGAGCTGGGAAAAGGCGAAGCGGGCCACACCGGCTCCGGCCAGGGGGACGCGCAGTTGGCGGCCATTGACCTCGATGGTGTGGGGATTGGTGCTGGTGCCCTCGGTCAGGCGGGCGAAGGCCAGTTCCAGGGCGTTTTCCGCCTCTTCCGACAGCGGCGCGTGATAGACCTGGAGGCCGCGCTTACGGCCCAGGCGGTAGTCGCGATCCGAGTTCAGCTCCAAAATATCGAGCTTTTCCTCGATCAGCTTGATGAAGGGGATGAAGCGGTCGCGCTGAAGCCCGTCCTTGTAGAGGTCGCTGGGATGGCGGTTCGAGGTGATCACCACCACCACGCCGTCATCCATCAGGCATTTGAACAGGCGCCCCACGATCATGGCGTCGGCGATGTCGGTGACCTGCAACTCGTCGAGACAGAGCAACCAGGCTTCCGAGGCGATGGCGCGGGCCAGCTTGGGAATGGGGTCGGCATCGCCGCGCGATGGGGTCTGGCGCCACTTGTGGATGTCGCGGTGGATGTCACGCATGAATTCGTGGAAGTGGACGCGCTTCTTGCCAGGGATCGAGACGGTGTGGAAGAACAGGTCCATCAGCATGGACTTGCCGCGCCCCACCTCGCCGAAGATGTACAATCCGTGTTTGGGCGCCGCCTGGGTGGCCAGATCGCCAGCCCCCCAGTTCCAGGTGGAGGTGGGCGCCGCCTTCTTCAGGCCGAAGCGGGCCAGCCAGCCGGATTCACCCAGGGCCGGGCGATAGCGCGCCAGGGCGTGGTGGAGGCTTTGCAGCTTCTCCATGGCCAGTTCCTGGGCGACGTCGGGCCGGACCTCGCCGCTTTGGACCTTGGCGCGATAGGCGAACAGGGGGCCTTCGCCCATGGTTCCCTTAAGCTCCCGAAATGAAGCGGGCGGGAGTTTCCTCCCGCCCGGTCACGGATGTCTGGCCGCTCAGCCGTCGGCGTTGATGGTGGCGATGATGTCGCCCAACGCCTTGTCGCACACGGCGTTGTCCACCTGGCAGGTGCCGGCGTTCATGTGGCCGCCGCCGCCGTATTTCAGGCACAGCTCGCCCACATTGGTCTTGGACGAACGGTTGACGATGGATTTGCCGATGGCGAAGACGGTGTTCTGCTTCTTCACGCCCCACAATTCGTGGATGGAGATGTTGGTCTCCGGGTACAGCGCATAGATCATGAAGCGGTTGCCGGCATAGATGGTCTCCTCGCCGCGCAGGTCGAGAACCACCAGATTCTTGTGGACGGTGGAACAGCGCTTGATCTGGTCCTTGAACTTCTCGGCATGCTCGAAATAGATGTCGGTCCGTTCCTTGACATCGGGCAGGGCCAGGATCTGGTCGATATTGTGATTCCGGCAGTAATCGATCAGGTCCATCATCAGCTGGTAGTTGGACACCCGGAACTCACGGAAGCGGCCCAGGCCGGTGCGGGCGTCCATGATGTAGTTCAGCAGGGTCCAGCCGGTGGGGTCGAGGATCTCCTCCAGGGAGTACTGGGCGGAATCGCCCTGATCCACTGCCGCCATCATCTCGTCCCAGGAAGATGGGAACACCTTGGCGCCGCCGTAATAGTTATAGACCACGCGGGCCGCCGAGGGGGCTTCCGCCTCGATGATGTGGTTTTCCTTCTTGCCCACCCGGATGGTCTCGGACAAGTGGTGGTCGAAGGCGATATGCACGCCGTCCACATAGGGAAGGTTGGTGGTGATGTCCTTTGGCCCGATCTCGATGATGCCGTCCTGCATATCCTTGGGGTGGACGAACTTGATATCATCGATGAGATCGAGCTGCTTCAGCAGGACCGCACAGACCAGACCGTCAAAGTCGCTGCGCGTAACCAGCCGGAATTTCTTACCGTCGGACATAGACCTACTCCTCTTTCCCGCCCCAGGGGGAGATGCCATTTCCCCGAGAATAGCCTTGAGCGGTTCCAGTGACAACGTCCCAGGCGCAGGAATGTTTCCAAAACCTGGACTTTGGTTTAAACAATGGGGGTACCCCACCGGATTTCACGGGCTTTTCCAATGCTTGGCTTACGCAGCGCCGCTCTCATCATCGTTTTGGCCGTGCTCGGAGGCTGCTCCTCGGGCGATGCTTTCGTCGATCGCGCAGAGATGGCCAAGTCCATCAAGAAGCAGAAACTGCCCGGCTATAATGGTCAGGTAACGGTTTGCTATGACAGCGAGACGCCGAAGGCCGAGCGTGATCGGCTGGCCGCCGAGGCATGCGAGGTCTACGGCCTCAAGGCGCAGTTGACCAGCGAAACGCCGTGGCAATGCCGGATGACCGCTCCTCACCGCGCCCAGTATTATTGCTATGATCCCGATATGCGCATGGCCGATGGGTCGTTGGTGAACCCGTTTTCCAATTCCCAGGTCAAGGCCTGGAACCGGGAACGAAATGCCGCCAAGGCCGGGCAACAGCCAGAGGCCGAGCAATAAGCGAAGAAAAAGGGCGGCTCCCAAGGGAACCGCCCCATTCTTTTGGCCGTGAAAGGCCGCGTCAGATGCGGCGCTCCGCGATCTTTTCCTTGATGGCGCCAATGGCCTTGGCCGGGTTGAGGCCCTTGGGGCAAGTCTTGGTGCAGTTCATGATGGTGTGGCAGCGATACAACTTGAAGGGATCTTCAAGGGCATCCAGACGCTCGCCGGTCATCTCGTCGCGGGTGTCGAGAATCCAGCGGGCGGCCTGCAGCAGAACGGCCGGGCCGAGATAGCGGTCGCCGTTCCACCAGTAGCTGGGGCAGCTGGTCTGGCAGCAGAAGCACAGGATGCATTCCCAAAGTCCGTCGAGCTTCTCGCGCTCTTCCGGGCTCTGCAGACGCTCGCCATCGGGCGGCGGAGCGGTCTGGGTCTGCATCCAGGGCTTGACCGAGGCCAGCTGGGCATAGGGGCGGGTCAGGTCGGGGATCAGATCCTTGACCACCGGCATGTGCGGCAAAGGATAGATGGCCGCGTCGCCCTTGATGTCCTCGATGGGCTTCAGGCACGACAGCGTATTGGTGCCGTCGATATTCATGGCGCAGGACCCGCAGATGCCTTCGCGGCAGGAGCGGCGGAAGGTCAAGGTCGAGTCGATCTCGTTCTTGATCTTCAAGAGGGCGTCCAGAACCATGGGGCCGCAGTTATCGAGATCGATCTCGTAGCTGTCGAGCCGGGGATTGGCGTTGGAATCGGGGTCATAGCGGTAGATCTTGAAGACCTTGACGTTCTTGGCGCCGACGGCCTTGTAGACTTTTCCGGGCTGGACCCGCGAATTGGCGGGTAGGGCGAAATCGACCATGTGCGTTCTCCTTACCCTTCCTTAGTACACGCGCTTTTGCGGCTTGATGTACTCGACTTCGTCGGTCAGCGTGTAGGTGTGCACCGGACGGTAGTCCAGCTTCACCTTGCCGTTCTCGACCCAGGCCAGCGAGTGCTTCTGCCAGTTGACGTCGTCGCGGTCGGGATAATCCTCGTGGGCGTGGGCGCCGCGGCTCTCGTGACGGGCTTCCGCCGACACGATGGTGGCCAGGGCGCAATCCATCAGGTTTTCCAGCTCCAGGGCCTCGACCAGATCCGAGTTCCACACGGTGGAGCGGTCGTTGATCTTGATCTGGGGCAGGGTGGAGGCCACCTGATCCATCTTGGCGCAGCCCTCGGCCAGCGACTTGGACGTGCGGAACACCGCCGCGTCCATCTGCATGGTCTTTTGCATGGCCAGGCGGATTTCGCTGGTATGCATGGAGCCGTTGGCGTTGCGCAGACGATCGAAGCGCGACAGGGCCAGGTCGCTGCCATCCTTGGGCAGCGGCTTGTGCGGGGTGCCGGGCTTCAGGGTCTCGGCGGCGCGCAGAGCCGAAGCGCGGCCGAACACCACGATGTCCAGCAGCGAGTTGGTGCCCAGACGGTTGGCGCCGTGCACCGAGACGCAGGCCGCCTCGCCGATGGCCATCAGGCCCTCGACGGTGGCGTCGGGGTTCTCGGCGGTGGGGCGCAGCACCTCACCGTACAGATTGGTGGGGATGCCGCCCATGTTGTAGTGCACGGTGGGCAGAACCGGGATCGGCTCCTTGGTCACATCCACGCCGGCGAAGATCTTCGCCGTCTCGGAAATGCCCGGCAGGCGCAGTTCCAGGGTTTCGGCGCCCAGATGTTCCAGGTGCAGGTAGATGTGGTCGTTTTCCTTGCCGACACCACGACCCTCGCGGATCTCCATGGTCATGGCGCGCGACACCACGTCGCGGGACGCCAGATCCTTGGCGGTGGGGGCATAACGCTCCATGAAGCGCTCGCCGGCGGAATTGGTGACATAACCACCTTCGCCACGGGCCCCCTCGGTGATCAGGCAGCCCGAACCGTAGATGCCGGTGGGGTGGAACTGCACGAATTCCATGTCCTGGAGCGGCAGACCGGCGCGGGCGACCAGGCCGTGGCCGTCGCCGGTGCAGGTATGCGCCGAGGTGCACGAGAAGAAGGCGCGGCCGTAACCGCCCGAGGCCAGAACGACCTTATGGGCGCGGAAGCGGTGCAGCGTGCCGTCGTCCAGATTCCAGGCGATGACGCCGCGACAGGCGCCGTTCTCCATGATCAGGTCGATGGCGAAGTACTCGATGAAGAACTCGCACTGATGCTTCAGGCACTGGGAGTACAGCGTGTGCAGGATGGCATGTCCGGTGCGGTCGGCCGCGGCGCAGGCGCGCTGCACCGGCTTCTCACCGAAATTGGACATGTGGCCGCCGAACGGGCGCTGATAGATCTTGCCCTCGGGCGTGCGCGAGAAGGGCACGCCGAAATGCTCGAGCTCGTGCACGGCCGGGACGGCCTCGCGGCACATATATTCGATGGCGTCTTGGTCGCCCAGCCAGTCCGACCCCTTGACGGTGTCGTACATGTGCCACTTCCAGTTATCCTCGGCCATGTTGCCGAGCGAAGCGCCGATACCGCCCTGGGCGGCCACGGTGTGGGAGCGGGTGGGGAACACCTTGGTGATGCAGGCGGTCTTGAACCCGGCCTGACCCATGCCCATGGTGGCGCGCAGGCCGGCGCCGCCGGCACCGACGACGACCACGTCATAGGTATGGTCGATGATCTTGTAGGCAGCCATGGCGTCAGGCTCCAATCGCGACTTTGAGGATCGACACCGTCATGAAGACGGCGAGGAAAGCGATGACCAGCTTGGACCCGACCAGGGCTGCGACCTTCTTGCACTCGCAGTGGACGTAGTCCTCGATCACCACCTGCAGGCCCAGCTGGGCGTGATACAGCACCGTGAGGACGGTGAGCAGCAGCAGCGAGGAATTGCCGGGCTTGGCCATCCACGCCTTGAAGGTGGCGTAGTCGGCATGCGACAGGCCGATCACGGAGACGGCGAACCACAGCGACAGGGGGATCAGGAAGATGGCGGTGACGCGCTGGGCGATCCAGTGGCTGGCGCCTTCCTTGGCGGAACCGAGGCCGCGGGCGCGGCCGACGGGGGATTCGAGGCGGCTCATTTTGCGCTCTCCCGATTACAGGCCAAAGACCCAGGCCAGCACGGTCAGGAGGGCGGCAGCGCCCACGACCATGCGGCCCGACTTGTCGGCCTCGGCGATCTCATAGCCACGGCCCTTGTCCCAGAACAGGTGACGGATGCCGTTGCACAGGTGATAGAACAGGGCCGCGGTCCAGCCGAACAGCACCAGCTTGCCCAGCACCGAGCCGAGCACGGCCTGGGCGTGCCCATAGGCGACGGGGCCATAGGCGGCCGAGGCCAGCCAATAGGCCAGCACGATGGTGCCGACCGCGAGAGCCACGCCGGTGATGCGGTGGCTGATGGACAAGATGGCCGTGAACGGCATCCTGTAAACCTGGACGTGTGGCGAAAGCGGCCGGGTGCGCGTTGTCATGGCTGGAGCCCCTGAAATACGGACGACGAGGGCCGTTAAGTCGGCCCTTTGCGGCGATGCGGTGTAGGTGTTTAGCCCCTCGCGCCCTCCGAGTCAACGATAGGAAACCACACTTTTCGGCAGGGCAGCCTACCCGGTGGGAGTAGGGCAAAGCCCTCAGCCGGTCCCGATACGGCCAAATACCTTGGGGAGTCGCCTGTCGGGGGTAGGTCAGCCATCGGTGGGGTAGGGCGTGATGGCGCAGCATGAAGGAACAGGGGAGCGCGAGGGGACGAGTCCCCTCGCATCGTCCACCTTACTTCTTCCTGGGCATCAACACTGTGTAATCGAAGTCCAGCACCACGCTGGCGTCGAAATCCTTGCCGTTTTCCGCCTTGAGGGGGAAGGCGGCGCAAGGGCAGTTCTTGGTGGCGACCAGGCGCAGGCGCAGCGCGCCCACGTCCTTGCGGCCGGGCACCTCGATCTTTTCCAGCACTTCGGTCCAGGCGTGGATGGTATCGCCCGCGAAGGTGGGGTTGGTGTGGCGGCCGCCATTGATGGCGACGATCTTGAAGGCGTTGCCAAGGCCGTTGAAGGACAGGGCGCGGGCGAGAGAGATGATATGGCCGCCATAGATCAGGCGGCGGCCAAAGCGGCCCTGGCCCTCGGTGTACTGGTTGAAGTGCACCTTGGCGGTGTTCTGCCACAGGCGGGTGGCCATCATGTGTTCGGCTTCCTCGATGGTCATGCCGTCCACATGGTCGATCTTCTCGCCCACGGCGTAGTCGTCCCACAGATGGGGGCTGCCCGCCAGAGTGGTGTCATAGGCCCCCAGCGTCAGGCTCTCGGGGATCACCAGATCGGCGGCGGCGACGGCGGAGGGCAGTTCGGGCACGGTTTCTGCGGGCGAGGGCGCGTTCAGGTCACGCTTCTTGACCATCACCCAGCGGACGTATTCCACCACCATTTCCTGAAGCTGGTTGGTGCCCACCGAGCGGACATAGACCACGCCGGTCTGCTTGTTGGAGTTTTCCTTCAGCCCGATGACCGTCGAGGTGGTGGTGATGGTGTCGCCGGGATAGACCATCTCGCCGAAGCGGCCCGCGGCATAGCCCAGATTGGCCACGGCGTTGAGGCTGATATCGGGGACGGTCTTGCCGAACACCACATGGAAAGCCAGCATGTCGTCCACGGGGGCGAGATGGCCCATGCTCTCGGCGCCCAGGCCGATGGACTTGGCGAATTCGGCCGAGGAATTGACGGCGAAGCGAGAACCGTAGAGCGCGGTGTAAAGCGCCACGTCGCCCGAAGTGACGGTGCGCGGCGTGGCATGGTTGATCACCTGGCCGAGGCGGAAGTCCTCGAAGAAGTTACCGGCATTGGTCTTGGTCATGGCGATGCTCCTCAGGCCATTGCGGCGATCTGGTCGGACAGCGCAACGATGCGTCGCGCATTCTCCACATGCAGGTTCTCGATCAGCTTGCCATCGACCACCACGACGCCCTTACCGGCGGCGGCGGCTTCGGCATGGGCGGCGATGATCTTCTTCGACCACTCGATGTCTTTCTCGGCCGGGGCGAAGACGCGGTTGGCGGCGTCGATGGTCTTAGGGTGGATCAGGGTCTTGCCGTCAAAGCCCAGTTCCAGCCCTTGGGTGCAGGAATATTCGAAGCCCGCATCGTCGTTGAGGTCGAGATAGACGCCGTCCAGGGCCGCCAGACCATAGGCGCGGGCCGCCAGCAGACACAGACCCAGGCTGGTGATCATGGGCAGGCGGTCGCGGGTATGGGCGCAGTGCAGATCCTTGGCCAGATCCGAGGTGCCCATGACGAAACCGCCCATGCGGGGGCTGGAGCCCGCGATCTCTTCGGCGCGGAGCATGCCGCGCGGCGTCTCCATCATGCACCAGATGGCCATCTGGGCAGGCGCGCCGTTGGCGGCCATGATGGCTTCCACCTGGCGCACCGTGTCGGCGCTTTCCACCTTGGGGATGAGGATGGCGTCCGCTCCGCAAGCGGCCGCCGCGGCCACGTCGGCCTGACCCCAGGGAGTGGCCAGCGAATTGACGCGCACCAGCAGTTCGCGGGCGCCATAGCCGCCAGCCTGGACCGCATCGACGACTTGGCGGCGGGCCTCTTCCTTGGCATCGGGGGCGACCGCGTCTTCCAGGTCGAGGATCAGGCCGTCGGCGGCCAGCGTCCGGGCCTTTTCCAGGGCGCGCGGATTGGAGCCGGGCATGTAGAGGACGGAGCGGCGGGGCCGCGCGGTGGTCGCCATGGACGAATCTCCGGACAAAGTGACAAAAGGCGGGGCAGACTACCCGATGGTCCGGTTGCGGCGCAACATTTGATCGTCTATACCGGCTTTGACATGAAGATTCTTTCTTTCCAATCGGCGGTGACCTTCGGCCATGTGGGCAATTCCGCCGCCCTCTTCGCGGTGCAGCGCCTGGGGCTGGACGCCTGCCCGGTGGACACGGTGCAGTTCTCCAACCATCCCGGCTATGGGGCATGGCGGGGCGGTGCCCATTCCACCGACGGTCTGCGCGACATCGTCGAAGGCCTTGACGGAGCCGGGCTGCTGCAAGAGTGCGGCGCGGTGCTGTCGGGCTATCTGGGCCGGGCCGAAACCGGCGAGGTGGTGGCCGAGGCGGTGCGGCGCCTGCGTCATTACCGCCCGGCCACCCCCTATCTCTGCGACCCGGTGATGGGCGACGAGGGCGGCGGGCTTTACGTGGCCGAGGGGATTCCGCAAGTCTTCGCCCAGACCCTTCTGCCCTTGGCCGACATCGCCACGCCCAATCGCTTCGAGCTTGGCATACTGACCGGTCGGTCTGTTGAGACCATCGGGGATGCCCTGGCGGCGTCGCGCCAGTTGATGGCGCGGGGAACGAGGGCGGTGGTGACCACCAGCCTTCCCGCCGGAGACGGCATGATCTGCTGCCTGGCGGTCGATGTCCGGGGGGCCTGGATGGTGCGCACTCCGCTGCTGAGCTTCAATACGCCGCCCAATGGCGGCGGCGACACTTTGTCGGCGCTGCTGCTGGGGCATGTGCTGAAGGGGCGAGATCTGCCCGAGGCCCTGTCAAAGGCGGTCTCCAGTCTGTTCGGCGTGCTGGAGTTGACCCAAAGCACCGGGGGACGGGAACTGGCCCTGGTGGCGGGGCAGGGCGAGATCACACAACCCTCGCGGATTTTCCCGCCCATGCCGGTCGGAGCCTAAGCTCCGCCCTTGACCGGAAGCGCCGGTTGCGTTTCTCCTGGCGCCCCGTACCCTGGTCGAGGTGGCCTGTGGACCCCGTCATTCTGTATCTGCGTGGCATCGCCATCGGCTTCGCCATCGCCGCGCCCATCGGGCCGGTGGGCATTCTGTGTATCAGAAAGGCCCTGGCCGATGGGCGGCTGGCCGCCTTCGTGGCCGGGTTGGGCGCGGCCCTGGCCGATTCCCTGTTTGGCGCCGTGGCGGCGTTCGGCATCGGCGCGGTGATGAGCTTCATCGATGGCCAGATGGTGGTTCTCAAGATGGTGGGCGGGGTGTTCATGCTGGGCCTGGGCGTTCACACCTGGCGCTCGGCCGCTTTGTCGGTGGAGGCCGAACCGGGCAGGGGCCCCGGCATGGCCCGGGATTTTCTCTCCACCTTCGCCATCACCATCACCAATCCCGGCACCATCTTCGGCGTGGCGGGCGTGTTCGCCGCGCTGGGCCCCATGGGCAAACCCGGCATCGGCCTGCCCACCGGCCTGCTGGTGGCGGGGATCTTCAGCGGTTCGGCCTTGTGGTGGCTGACCCTGTCCGCTCTGGCCTCGGCGGCCCGCAACCGCTTCACGCCGGAACGCATGCGTCTCTTCAACCACCTGTCGGGCGCCATGCTGATGGTGTTCGGAGCCGCCGCCCTGGGCAGCCTATTGCTGTAGGCGTTTGCGCAGCAGAATCTCGCTCATTCCCGCCTGGACCAGTCCGTCCAGAGGCGCCACCTCGGTAAATCCGTGGCGGGCATAGAAGGCCCGCGCCGGGGCGTTGAAGTCGGAGACGCAGGCCCAGAGATTGGGGGCGATCTCGGCGGCGCTTTTCGCGGCCCAGTCCAGGACCTTGCCGCCGAGACCAAGCCCCTGATGGCCGGGCAGGATGGCGAAAAGCTCGATATAGGGGCCGCGCAGCCAGGGCGAGCGCAGCGCCAGAATGCCCGCCGTCCCGCCGTCATGCTCGGCGACCCAGCGGGTGAGCGCGCGGTCCTCTCGGCCGAAATAGCGCTCCAGCGCCTGCGCGCCATAATCGAGGCGGGCCCAGGGGTCCATGGCGGCCAAGGCTTGGGCCAGTGCCGGGGCGTCGCCGGGGGCCAGCGGGCGGAGTTGGCAGCCAGCCAGTGCGATATTGGTCATGGCAGGACCTCGTCCAACTGGGCAAAGCGGTAACCGCGCCGCTTCAACTCGGTCAGGATGCCGGTCAGGGCGGGACCGGTGGCCGGAGCCCGCTGGTTGACGTGAAAGATCAAGATGGAGCCGGGCCGGGTCTTGGACAGGACCCAATCCGTGAGATGCTCGGGCGTCGTTCCCCGTGCCGGATCGCCCGAAGCGAAGGTCCAGTGCACTATCTTATGGCCGGTGGCCTCGACCGTGCTCAAGGTGGCCGCGTCGTAATTGCCCGCGGGAAAGCGGAAGAAGCGGGGCTTGCGCCCGGTGGCCGCTTCGATGGCCTCGTCGGCTTCCTCCACCTGGCGGCGGACCGCCTGGGCGTCCAGGCGCTCCATATGCTGGGGGTGGTCGAGGGAATGGTTCTCGACCCGCACCAGCGGGCTTGTGGACAGATGCCTCAGCTCGGCGGCATTGCGGCGGGCGAACAGGCCGGTGGCGAAGATGGTGTAGGGGACCTTCTCGGCCTCCAATACCTTCAGGATGGTCTGGTCGAGATAGGCGGGCGCCCCCTTGGCCTCGCAGGCGTCGAAGGTCAGCGCCACCACCTTGTCCGTGGTGGGCAGCCACTCGATCACCTCGGCCCGCACGGCGGGGGCGAGGAGAAGGAATGGGACAAGGAGGGCGAGCCTCGACATGATACGGCAATCCCGTGGCGGATGAGGGCTTTCACCACGAAGGCACGAAGATACGAAGAAAAAGAAGGTCTCCTTCGTGTTCCTTCCCGCCTTTGTGCCTTCGTGGTTATGTCGTTGCCGCAAGCGGCCTGGAATTTCAGAAATCCGGGTCGGCATAGTGCCGGGGCGGGGGCAGGCCGGGCAGATGGTCGGCCAGCAGGACGCGGAAGCTGGGCCGCGACTTGACGCGGGCATACCAGTCCTTGGCCGGGGCGTGGGCGTCCCAGGGGACGTCGCCCACATAATCGACAGCGGAAATCTGGGCGGCGGCGGCGATGTCGGCCAGGGTGAACAGCCCCCCCGCCAGATAGCCATGCCGTTCGGTCAGGCTGCCCAGATAGTCCAGATGCTGGTGGATATGGGCATAGCCGGTGCGGATGCGCCGCGAATCGGGTTCGTTGCGCCCGGATTCGAGGCGCCTGAACACCTTTTCGCCCACCAGATGGTCGGTGACCTCGGCATGGAACTTCTGGCAGAACCAGGCGACCAGACGCCGCACCTCGGCCCGGGCCAGGGGTTCCGCGGGCAGCAGGGGCGTTTCGGGGCTGATCTCTTCGAGATATTCGACGATGGCGGTGACGTCGGCCAGGGCCGCGCCGCCGTCCTCGACCAGCACGGGCAGCAGCCCCGCCGGATTGAGAGCGAGGAAGCCGGGCCGCCGCTCCCAGGTCTTTTCAATCTGGGGCTCGAAATCCAGCTTCTTCTCGGCAAGCACGACGCGGACAAGGCGCGAGAACGGGCAGAGTGGATGATGGTAAAGGGTCCTCATGCCCCCCTTTTACAGCTTTTCCCGTGGCGAGAATAGAGGGTGGCGGCCCCATATGAACGTTTCTTAAACGAATTTTTCGCCGTGTGGCTACCTTGACGGCGCGGGCTGCGGGCGTCACCCTGTCGGCCTTCCTTGCCGGAGCCCGAACATGGCTTTCCTGGACCATATCCGAATCTGTAACCGCCACGACCTGTCGAAGTTCCGCCCGTTCTCGGTGGAGGGCAAGTGGATCGGCTGGGTGCGCCACGACGTGGCTCAACGCCTTGCCGCCTTTCCCGAGGCCTTCCGCGTTTCCATCGAAGGCGTCAGCCTTCATCCCGCCCTGACCACGCCCGAGGCGCGCAGCAAGGCCATCGACGAGGTGGCGCTGGAGCTGGCCGATGACTGGGGCACGCCGAAATTGCGGGGCGAGCGTTTTCGGGTGGCGGCCCGGTTCGGCGATCCCGCCCTGATGAGCATCGACCGCGGTGTGATCAGCTTGTTCGGCATCCGCGCCTATGGCGTCCACGTCAACGGTCTGGTGCGTCGTCCCGACGGTCTTCACCTGTGGATCGGGCGGCGCGCCAAGGATAAGAGCGTGGCGCCCAACAAGCTGGACAACATGGTGGCCGGGGGCCAGCCCAGCGAATTGTCCCTGGCCGACAATCTGATCAAGGAAGCGGCCGAGGAGGCGGATATTCCCGCCGCCCTGGCCGCCACGGCTCGGCCGGTGGGCGTCATCTCCTATTGCCTGGAAGACGAATGGGGGCTCAAGCCCGATGTGATGTTCTGTTATGACCTGGAGGTTCCCGAAAGCTTCACGCCGCGCAACACCGACGGCGAATTGCAGGGCTTCACCCTGATGCCGGTGGCCGAGGTGGCGCGCCTGGTCAGGGATACCGAGGAATTCAAGTTCAACGTCAATCTGGTGATCATCGACTTCCTCATCCGTCACGGTCAGATTTCGCCCGATGTGGAACATGATTACGTCGATCTGGTGGGCGGCCTTCGCAAGGGCTGGTAGTTTATCCGTCGTCATCCCGGCCTTGAGCCGGGATCCATGGTGCCGTTGGGCAAATGGATCCCGGATGGCGCGTTGCGCTTGGGGGATGGCGAAGGGAAAAGGGGCGCTTTTCTCCCCGCGCTTGACGATCCTTTAATTCCCCCCAAGATATTATGCAGAAGGGTGCCGATGTCGGGCCCTTCCTTGGCGTACTCGCTCATGCCCGAGGAGGACGAAGATCATGTCCCGCTTGTCCGCGTTCAATTCCCCCCTGCTGCTCGGTTTCGATCATTTCGACCGGCTGTTGGACCGTATGTCCAAGGCCTCGCCCGAGGGTTATCCCCCCTACAATATCGAACAGATGTCCGAAAACGGCCTGCGCATCACGCTGGCGGTGGCCGGGTTCTCGTGGGATGACCTGTCGGTGGCCCTGGAAGACAACCAGCTGGTCATCAGAGGTCGCCAGTCCGAAGACGACGGCAACCGCCTCTTCATTCATCGCGGCATCGCGTCGCGGCAGTTCCAGCGGGCTTTCCTGCTGGCCGACGGCATGGAGGTGATGGGCGCATCCTTGGATAACGGTCTGCTGCATGTGGATCTGATCCGGCGGGTGCCCGAGCCCAAGGTCCGCACCATTCCCATCGGCCGGGCGGGAGAGGCTCCCCACACCATTACCGTTTCCGCCGACGAAGCCTCGCCGGCGTCATCCCGGGCCAGAAGCGGCCAGAAGAGGGAGGTCTGAACATGAAGACCATGGATGACAGAACCGCGTTCCTGGGCCGAAGCCTGATGAACGCCACGGATTTCGCCAATTGGGGCCTGCCCGCCATCGCCTATTTCAAGCACGAGGACAATGGCGGCCAGGGCGGCTGGTCCATCCACGCCGCTGACGGCACGGTGATCGGCGCGGCGCCGTCGCGCGACACCGCATTCGCCGCCATCCTTCAGCACGACATGGAGCCCATGAGCGTGCATTGACCAACTCGCACGAAAGTCCTTCGGCCTGACGGCCTCAGTGTACTTTCGTGCGGGAAGAATAAGGAAAAGCCCGCGCTTGGGGCGGCCCGGCGCGCGGGCTTTGGCTTTCTTGTCCCCAATCCGAGACGAAGGTCTCGGATTGGGTAAGACGAGTCAAAAATGGGCGCGAAGCCGCCTTAAGCCCATTTTTTCAATATACTCTCGCGGAAAGTACACCGAGGCGCAGCCGAGGGACTTTTCGCGAAATCACGCCGCCCGGCTGGCCGGGCTTTCGGTCAGCAGGGCGTAAAGGGCATCGGCATTGTCGGTGCCGCGCAGCTTCTCGCACACGCTTTTGTCGCGCAGCAGGCGCGAGACGCGGGCCAGGGCCTTGAGGTGGTCGGCACCGGCGGATTCGGGCGCCAGCAGCAGGAAGATCAGGTCCACCGGCTGTTCATCGATGGATTCGAAGGCGATGGGCTTTTCCAGGCGGGCGAAAACGCCATAAAGCTTTTCCATGGTGGGAAGCTTACCGTGGGGGATGGCGATGCCGTTGCCCACGCCGGTGGTGCCCAGACGCTCGCGTTCCAGCAGCACGTCGAAGATGGCCCTTTCGTGAAGGCCGGTAATCTCGGCGGCCTTCTTGGCCAAATCCTGCAGCGCCTGCTTCTTGGATGCGGCGCGCAGATTCGGAATGACGGAGGCCGGGCTGATCAGATCGGTGATTTCCATGAATCCACCCTGTGAGGGCGAAACCTTGAGGTTCCGCTGGGTCTTCCATCTAAAGCGCGCGGGATGCACTCTACCGCGCCATTGTCCCCGTCCCGTCTTTCCCACGGGGCGGGCGGAAAATAGGCCCCGACTTGTCCGAAGTCAAGCATGCCGGATGGCCGGGGGTCACATGCCCAGCGACTTCTCGCGCCGCCGCTGGACCGACGAGCCGATATTCATGGCTTCGCGGTATTTTGCCACCGTACGGCGCGCGATGTCGATACCTTCGGCTTTCAGGGCGTCGACGATGGAATCGTCGGACAGCACGCTCTTGCCCTCTGCATCGATCAGGGCCTTGATGCGGTGGCGGACCGCCTCGGCGGAATGGGCATCGCCGCCATCGGCCGAGCCGATGGCCTGGGTGAAGAAGTACTTCAGTTCATAGATGCCGCGCGGCGTGGCCATGTATTTGTTGGAGGTGACGCGGCTGACCGTGCTTTCGTGCATGGAGATGGCGGTGGCGATGTCCCTGAGCACCAGCGGGCGCAGATGCTGCACCCCTAAGCGGAAGAATCCGTCTTGCTGGCGCACGATCTCGGTCGCCACTTTGAGGATGGTGGTGGCGCGCTGGTGCAAGGACTTCACCAGCCAGTTGGCTGATTGGAAGCGCTCGGAGATATAGGTCTTGTCGTCCTTGCTGCGCGCGGCTCCGGCGATCTTGGAATAGTAGCGGGTATTGACCAGGACGCGGGGCAGGGTGTCGGAGTTCAGCTCCACCACCCAGGAGCCGTCCTGGGTGCGGCGCATCAGCACGTCGGGCGTGACCGGCTGGGCGACGATATGGTCGAAGGCCAGGGCCGGTTTGGGGTCCAGGGCCTTGATCTCGCCGATCATCTCGGCCAGGTCCTCGGCATCGACGCCACACACCTTCATCAGGCCGGGCAGGTCGCGCCGGGCCAGCAGTTCCAGATTGTCCAGCAGGGCCTGCATGGCGGGATCGAGGCGGTTCTTCTCGGCCAGTTGCAGCCCCAGGCATTCCTTGAGCGAGCGCGCGAAGACGCCCACGGGGTCGAAGCCCTGGACGCGTTTGAGTACCGCCTCGACGCGCTCGACCGGGCAATTCAGCCGTTCGGCCAGTTCGCCCAGGTCACCGATCAGATAACCGGCCTCGTCGAGCATTTCGATCAGGTGAAGGGCGATCAACCGGTCGGCTGGATCGAGGATGTCCACATTGACCTGGGCCGCCAGATGGTCGCGCAGGGTGATATCGCCCGCCACCATCTGTTCCAGGTTGGACTCCCCGTCATCGAATCCCTGACCGCCGCCGCCGCCGACATTGCCCCATTGGCTTAAGGATTCGTCCTGGACGGCGTCCGAGGCGCTGTCGTTGTTGAAGGTGTTGTCGTAATCCACGTCCATGCCGTCTTCGGCCGAGCCGCCGTCCATGCCGTCCAGCAGGGGGGCTTCGGCGGGGGCGGAATCGAGGACCGCCAGATCGGTAGCATCCACTTTGGGCTCGGCGGACTCGGGGCCGCGCTCGGTCTCCTCGCGCTCCAACAGCGGGTTGCGCTCCAGTTCCTGGTCAATGAAGGCGGTCAATTCGAAATTGGACAATTGCAGCAGCTTGATGGCCTGCTGCAATTGCGGGGTCATCACCAGAGACTGAGTCTGGCGGATATCAAGCCTGGGACCGATGGCCATGGCGGTGGCTACATGCTGAACCGCTCGCCGAGATAGACCCGTCGCACCCCTTCATGGGCGACGATCTCGGCGGGGCGGCCCTCCATCAGAACCGCGCCGTCGTGCAGGATATAGGCGCGGTCGATGAGGTCCAGGGTCTCACGCACATTGTGATCGGTGATCAGCACGCCGATGCCGCGATGCTTGAGATGGGACACCAGATCGCGGATGTCGGAGACGGCGATGGGGTCGATACCGGCCAGGGGCTCGTCCAGCAAGATGAAGTGGGGGCGGCACGCCAGGGCGCGGGCGATCTCGACGCGGCGGCGCTCGCCGCCCGACAGCGCCATGGCCGGAGCCCGGCGCAGATGGCTGATGGAGAATTCGGCCATCAGGCTTTCCAGATCGTGCTGGCGGCGTTCCAGGTCGGGCTCGACCACTTCGAGCACCGCCATGATGTTGCCTTCCACCGACAGGCCTCTGAAGATGGATGCTTCCTGCGGCAGGTAGCCGATGCCCAGCCGGGCGCGGCGATACATGGGCAGGTCGGTGATCTCGGTGCCGTCCAGGGAGATGGAGCCGGTATCGGGATTGATCAGGCCGGTGATGCAGTAAAAACAGGTGGTCTTGCCCGCGCCGTTGGGGCCAAGCAAGCCCACGGCCTCGCCCCGCTGCACCGAGATGGAGACGTCGCGCAGCACCGGGCGGCCCTTGAAGCTTTTGCCGATATTTTGCGCCAGCAGGCCGGGATTGTCGGCCACCAGACGCGGCCCCGGCGCGGCCGGGGGATTGGCGCTGAGCGGAGAGCCAGGCTTGACGGTTTTCATCGTTCCCCCGATCCGGGTGTCGGCACGTTTCCGGTAAAGCCCGCCCGGCCCGGCGGCTCGCCCTTGTCGCCCTTGTCTTTTTTCTGAGGAATGAACACGCCCTGAACCCTCTGGCCACTTTCGGCGGCGCCGGCGGCGGTGGGGAACAGTTTGCTGACCCCGGTGTTGAGGTTCACGTGCGCCCATCCCCCTTCCAGCTGGTTACCGCCTTCGCGGCTGATCTTAACCGAACCGGAGACGGTGGCGATACCGGTTTCGGCGTTGTAGTCGCCGCGATCGCCGGTCACTGTCTCGGAAGACGAGATGATCACCACATGGCCATAGGCGTCGGCGCGCTGCAATTCCAGTCCGCCGCCGTCGCCAGAGCCCGCAGCGGCGCCCGATGACGTGCCCGACTGGGGCTTGGCGCCGGGGCGGGCGGGAGCGGGCTTGTCCTTTTCCTTGTCCTTGAAATGGGCGGTCAGCACGTCGCCCTTCAGGGTCTTGCCGCCTTCCTGGACGGCGACGGCATCGCCTCTCAGCACCGCCATCTTCGTCAGTTCCCAGTATTCCAGGCTGTCGGTGGCGGTGAAAGTGTCGGTGGGGGTCACCAGCTTGGCCGGAGTGCCCTTCAGGACGAAGATGGACTTGTCCAGGTCATAGATGGCCTTGTGGCCGGTGGCGGTGTCGTTGGGCGAGCGGATCACCACATTGCCGTCGGCGTCCAGGCGCCAGATCTCGTCACCCTTGGGGCCCTTGCGGTAATGGGCGGTCAGCACATCGGCGTCCACGGTCATGTTGCCGCGGATGGCGTGAGCGTTGCCGCGCGCGATGACCCGCAATTCCTCGGAATGCCATTCGATGCCGTTATCGGCATAGACCTGGATCTGCTGATCGCCGGACTTGCTCATCTCGAAGCCCTGGGCCAGGGACAGTCCGGGAAGGGCCATCAATATGGCGGCGGTGATGAACGGTATCAGAGCGGGCGGCTTCATGGCGTCTTGGCTCCCTTGCCCCGGCCCTTTCCCGGGGCCTTCTTGCTTACGGCGCGCAGATTCAGCTGCGACTTGCCTGTAAAGGTGATGTCGTGGCGCTTGCCAGTGATCTCGAACCCGATCGAGCGGATGGCGCCCTGGGGGCCGTGACCTTCTACCGGCTCGAAGCCCCGCGCCGAATTGGTGGCCAGTTCCACGATGGCCGTGGGGGTATGAATCTCATAGCCGCTGTCGTGGTAAAGGTTCACGCCACCCGACAGATCCAGCACCTTGGTGGATTGATGATAGATGCCTGCCACGGCATCCACCACGATATTGGCGCCCGAATTGGAAGTGAAGTCGGCCTTGGGATTGACCAGATAGATCAGATCCTGGTTGTCGGGCAACTGGGTGGCGGTGTCGGAGGTGACCGCGAAGGGGCGGTTGGACTCGTCGACGCCGAAATAGCGGGCATTCTTCATCACCAGAGTGTCGACCGATTTGGGCGACAGATTGGCGAAGCTGAGTTTGAAGCCGCTTTCCAACTGCGACAGCTTGGGCCAGATGACCACCAGGCCCAGCAGAAAAACCGCCAGGGCGGGTAAGGCGATCTTCATCACCGAGACGAAATGGGAATGATCGGCGAAGGGGCCGAGCTTGGGGCCGCGCGGATGGCGCCCCCTGGGGCGCCGCCCCTGGGGCGGTTGCGGATCGGTCTCGGCGCGCAGGCTCATGCCAGTCCGGCCCGCAGACAGTCGTGGACGTGAAGCACACCCACCGGGCGGCCATCGCTTTCGACCACGAACAGGCTGGTGATGGAGCGCTCGTTCATCTGGCGCAACGCTTCGGCGGCCAGAAGGTTGGGCGGCACGGTGCGGGGCGAGGCGGTCATCACCTCGGCGGCCTTGGCGGTCAGCAGGTCGGGACTCATATGGCGGCGCAAATCGCCGTCGGTAAGGACGCCCGCCAGCTTGCCGCCGGAATCGATCACTCCGGCGCATCCCAGGCTTTTGGCCGTCATCACCAGCAAGACATCGGCCATGCTCGCCTCGGTCCCGACCAGAGGCAGGCCGTCCCCGCCATGCATCAGGTCGGTGACCTTGAGCAGGCGCTGGCCCAGCTTGCCGCCGGGATGGAAGACCTGGAAATCGGCGGCGGTGAATCCCTTGCGCTCCAGAAGCGTGACGGCCAGGGCATCGCCCAGGGCCAGCATCAGGGTGGTCGAGGTGGTGGGCGCCAGACCCATGGGGCAGGCCTCGGGATTGGGCGGCAGGACCAGCGCCACATCGGACGCGGCAGCCAGCGTCGAGCCGTCGCGGGACGTGATGCCGATCAGCGGAATCTCGAAACGCCGCGTATAGGCGATGACGTCGCTCAGTTCCGGCGTCTCGCCCGAATTGGAGAGCGCCACCACGGCGTCGTCGCGGGTGACCATGCCCAGATCGCCGTGGCTGGCTTCGGCCGGATGGACATAGAAGGCGGGGCAGCCGGTGGACGCCATGGTGGCGGCGATCTTGCGCGCCACATGGCCGCTCTTGCCCATGCCGGTGACCACGACGCGGCCCGGCGCGCCCTCAATCAGGGTGACGGCCTTCAGAAAGGCGTCGCCCAGGCTGGTCGCCAGGGAGTCCAGCGCACGGGCCTCGGTGGCGAGAACCCGGCGGGCGGTGGCGAGGGCTTCGGAATCGGCGGTCATCAAGGGGGTCCGGTCAAACTGATCCATTCCCCGCTGGTACGAGGCGGGGGCGCATAACTATACGCAACGGCCCGGTGACGGAAAGGCAAAACGAATCCGCTTGGTCCGTTTTGTGCATTCGGGAGGGGCGGGCGTAAATCCCCGCCAGCCAGTCCTGGCTGGCTAGGCCCAAGGGGCCGCGCCGCTCATGCGGCGACAGCCAAGGGTTTCGGGAGAAACCCGCCCGGCGTCTGAGGGGCAAAAAAGCTAATGCGAGAAGATGTCTTCCGCATCCCATCCGGCCAGATCCAGCTCGGCGCGGTCGGGAAGGAAGGCAAAGCAGGCCTCGGCCAGGGCGCGGCGGCCTTCGCGGTCCAGCAGCATGTCGAGGCGGTCCTTCAACTGGTGCAGGTAAAGCACATCCGAGGCGGCATAGGCCAGCTGATCGGCATTCAGTTCAGGCGCGCCCCAATCCGAGCTTTGCTGCAGCTTGGACAGGTCGATATTGAGGAATTCCTTGCACAGGACCTTGAGGCTGTGACCCTCGGTATTGGTCCGGGTCAGCTTGGACGCGATCTTGGTGCAAAACAGCGGATTGCAGCGCACGCCCAGATATTTGCGGATCATGGCCACGTCGAAACGGGCGAAGTGGAACAGCTTGGTCACCTTAGGGTCGGCCAGCATGCGGACCAGATTGGGCGAGTTCCATTCGGGCTTGGGATAGTGGACCACATGGGCATGGCCGTCGCCCGCCGACAGCTGCACCACGCACAGGCGGTCACGCTGCAGGTTGAGGCCCATGGTTTCGGAATCGATGGCGACGAGATTGCCGAGATCGAGGCCGTCCGGGAGATCGTTCTTGTGGTAGAAAACGGTCACGGAGCCGCTCCTTATCATCCCCTGATGGGGAGGGCGGCTCCGCGTCCGATGTATCCATCAGCTAGACCGCGCCGCGGTTAAGAGATGGTGCCCAGGAGAAGACTCGAACTTCCACGACATCACTGCCACACGGACCTGAACCGTGCGCGTCTACCAATTCCGCCACCTGGGCAGGTAGCTTGCCGAACGGCCTCAGCCGTCCGAGGCGCGAAGAAATATGCGAGAGGCGCGTGCCTGTCAACGATGTTTTTTGCCCCTCTTCCGCATTTTCCCATTGCCCTGCCGATTCAGCCCCCACCCTTTACACCCGTGCGCCTTATGGGCTAGCTTTCGACCCGAAGTTTCAGCCCCGTCGGGCAGGGGGCGGCAGGCATTGCCGCCGGGCTAATGGAGGGACAGCATGGCGCGTCGCGTGGTCACTGTATTCGGGGGGTCGGGCTTTATCGGCCGGAATGTGGTCAAGCGTCTCGCCGCCCAAGGCTGGGTGGTCCGCGCCGCGGTCAGGGATCCTATCGCCGCCGAGTTCCTGAAGACCATGGGCGATGTGGGGCAGGTCACGCCGCTGCGCGCCGACATCACCAACCCGAAGTCCGTGGCCATGGCGGTCGCCGGAGTGGATGCGGTGGTCAATGTGGTGGGCATTCTCTATGAGAGCGGCCGGGCCACCTTCGACGCCATCCATGTGAAGGGGGCCGCCAATGTGGCCGCCGCGGCCAAGGCGGCGGGGGTCGGGCGTCTGGTCCATCTGTCCGCCCTGGGGGCCGACAAGAATTCCGAGGCCGCCTATGCCCGTTCCAAGGCCCTGGGTGAAGAGGCGGTGCTGGCCGCTTTCCCTGGCGCCTCCATCGTGCGTCCCTCGGTGGTGTTCGGTCCCGATGACGATTTCTTCAACCGCTTCGGCAAGCTGGCCATGATATCGCCGGTGCTGCCGGTGTTCACTGCGGACGGCTTCAAGCCGGTGTGCGATGAATCAGGCTGCTCCATCGATCTGTTCGGTTCGGGCGGTCCCATCTTCCAGCCGGTCAGCGTGGCCGACGTGGCCCAGGCCGTGGTCCAGATGCTCGAAGATGGCCGCCATGCGGGCAAGACCTTCGAACTGGGCGGGCCGCGCCGTTATTCCATGAAGGAGATCATGGAACTGGTCATGGCGTCCACGGGCCGCAGCCGTATCCTGGTTCCGCTGCCCTTCGGCCTGGGTATGATCCAGGCCACCTTCCTTCAGATGCTGCCCAAGCCCATGCTGACCAAGGATCAGGTGCGGATGATGAAGGTGGACAACGTGGCGCGCGGCGGCAAGCCGGGGCTCAGCGACCTGGGGATCACGCCGACCTCGGCCGAGGCCATCCTGCCGCTTTACATGAAGCGCTACGGCAAGCAATTGCCCCCCGGCCGGGAAAACGCGGCCTGACATTGTTTCGTGCCGTCGACATGGAAAGGGCCGCCCCATCGGGCGGCCCTTTTGCCGTCAGGCCCGCAAGGCCTTGCGGGTGACGTTGTTGCGCGTCTCCGAGGGCAACTGCTCCAAAAGCCGCAACAGGGCCCCCACCCCAATGGGAACCCGCGACCGTCCGTCAGCCCAACGCCAGACCGTGGTGGGAGCGGGTTGCTGCTCGCCGAGATCGTCGAGCAACCGGGCCAGCGCGGCCTGGGACAGCCCCAGCCTCCGCAGAGCTTCCGTGAACTCGTCGTCCGTCATATACTGATATCTCCCCAAACCAAAAAGCGTACTGCCCGCGCCTCGCATGGCAAGGCACAAATCCCCGAAACCCTCACAGAATTGGGGCGGAATAGGCGGATGTCAACGGAACGAAAGGGGAATAAGTGTTAGTGCTTATCGCGGGATTACGCAGGCCGCCCCAATTGGTTGCCTGGACTTCCGCCATAATATGGAAAAGGAAGTCAGGTTTTCTTTGCGGCCAGCGGATGGTGGGCGCGCACCAGACGGCTGGCCTCGTCATCGATGAGATGGGTGTAGATCTCGGTGGTGGCGATATCGGCGTGGCCCAACATCTCCTGCACGCTTCTGAGATCGGCGCCACCCGCCAGCAGATGGCTGGCGAAGGAGTGGCGCAGCACATGGGGCGAGACCTTGAACGGGTCGAGACCGGCCAGGACGGCGGCACGGGCCAGCATCTTGGCGAAGCCCGACCGGGTGAGATGGCCCAGACGCCCCGAGGACGGGAACAGCCAGCGCGACGGCCGGGACTTCGGCACCATGGTCTCGCGCTCGGCCTTCCAGGCGATCAGGGCGGCCCGCGCAGGATCAGACAGCGGCACCATGCGCTCCTTGGATCCCTTGCCGCGGACCACCAGCACATTGGGATCGCGGGCCACGGCTGACAGCGGCAGGCTGACCAGTTCCGAGACGCGTAGCCCTGTGGCGTAGAGGGTCTCCATCAGGGCGGTCATCAAGATGCCGTCGCGTCCTTCCAGCGCGCGGGCGGCGTCCAGCAGGGCGGTCACTTCCTCCTTGCGCAGATATTTGGGCAAGGGACGGCCCAGGCGGGGCGCGTCGATATTGGCGGTGGGGTCGTCGGGGCGCAGTCGCTCGGCGAAGGCGAAGCCGTAGAATTGCTTCAGGCAGGACAGCCGCCGCGCCTGGGTGCGGGCCGCCATGCCGATCTCGGCCTGCCGCGCGATATAGGCGGCGACGGAGCGGCCTTCGGCATTGAGCGGGCTTTGCCCCCGTCCGTCCAAAAACTCGGCGAAATCGGCCAGATCCCGGCCATAGGCGTCCAGGGTATTGGGGCTGGCGCCCCGTTCGACCTGCATCATTTCGAGAAAGGACTCGATATGTCGGTCGAAGGGGATGCTCATCCGCCGTTGGCCAGCACCGCCTCGGTGGCCAGTTCGCGGGCTTCGCGCTCGAATCCGGCCTGACGCAGGAACACCACCACCCGGTTCAGCGTATCGGGGTCGATGCTCTCCAGCCCCGTCTCGCCCAGGGCGGCGGAGGCCAGCAGCACCGTCTCGGCGCGCCGCGTGCCTTCGGCGCTGGCGCGCAGCAGGGCCTTCATGGCTGGCTTGGGACCAGGCGCCGTGCTGCTCCCCGCCGCATGGGCCAGAAGGGCCGAGGCGGGAACGGGCTCGCCCACAGCCTGAAGCATGGCCATGGTGACCACGGCGCGGCGTTCGTCGGACAGGGCGGTTTCCGCCCAGCCGGCGAAGGAATCGCCGGGGCTGGGGTCGAGGCCGACGCGGGTCAGACGGGCCAGAGGCCACAATCCGGCGGCCAGCTTGGCCCCGGCGGGGTCGGTCTTGGCCAGGCTCAGCCAGTTCCCGGCCGCCTCGGGCCGTGCGGCGGCATAAAGGGCGCGGGCCATCATGGGTGCGGCCGCGACGAGATCGGGAGCGGGCTTCAGATCGGCGATCAGCGGGGCGTAAAGCCGTGCCGTGGCGGAGAAGGCGCGCCGTTCGGTGGCCGAGGCCAGGATGCGGGCGATCAACTCCGCTCGTACCGCAGGCGCGGCTTCGGCGCCCACGGCGCGCAGCCACATGGCGCGCCCGCGCGGGCTTTTATCGCCCTGGGTTCCCGCCGCCTGCTGTTCCGCCGGTGTCAAGGAGACGCCGGTCATCAGCTTGCGCAGTGAATCGGTGTCCAGAATACCCAACGCCTCGGCCCGCTCGGCGGCGGTGATCCGCAGATCGGCGGCCATGGCCGGGTTGTCGGCGATGGCGTGCAGCATGGAGGGCGGCGCGTTGGCCACCGTGTCGGCAGGCAGCGGCAGCTTGGCGGCCTTGAAGGCGGCCAGATGCAGCGGCGTGGGATTGGGCAGCTTGTCCAGCTTGGCGGGCGGGGTGCCGCCCATGGCCTCGGCGGCGACGATGAAAGCGTGATCGGCGTCCTTGCGCTCGCGCATCATGTCCAGCGCCATGCCTGCTTCCAGGGTCTTGCCCGCTGAAATCTGGCAGAACACCGAAAGCCGGGGATCGAGCGGCCCGCCTTGGGCCATGACGGGGGCCTCGGCGCAGGCGGCCTTGGCATCGCCAGCCAGCAGCCAGGTATCCACCTTGAGGCGCGACAGGCCGGGCGAGGCCAGGGCGCCGGGCGCGGCCTTGAGAAGGGAGGACAGCCCATCGACCTCGCCCATGGCGAACAGGCGCTCGGCCCGCAGTTCCAGCAGCGAGGGGGACTGGCCGCGATTGCCCTCAGGCGCGGTGGCCGCCGACAGCAGCAGGCGCCGGGTCAGGGAATGGACGGCGCGTGATCCAGCTGCGGCGGGCAGGGAGGGCAGCACCTTGCGCACCAGGGCAGCCGGGGTGCCGTGCCACATGGCCATGCCGAGACCGCCCTGGGCCTCGTCGAGGACGCCGACGGCGTCGGGATCGGGCGCCTTCAGCTCCTCGACCTCGAAGCGGGGGCCGGGCTTGGCCGGGCCGCCGGGAAATTCGGCATGGGCGGCGGGCTGGGCGGGCGCAGCGGCGGGAAGTTCCGTCGGGGCCTCGGGCTTTTGCGCGCTTTCCGCGTTGGGCGAGGTCAGAACCAGCGGCTTTCCCGGCTGTTCCGCAAGGACGGGCGCCGCCAGGAAGACAGCGCCCAGGGCCAGAGCCAGGGCGTTAGCGCGGGAAACGGGCATCCGGTACGACCTTCTCGATCTTCGCCGACGGAGGGGGCGGGTCCCAGGTGGACAGGAACAATCCACCGCCGACGACGACGGCCAGCAGCAGGGCAATGAGAAGGCCGGCAATCTTGTTCATGGGGACCGGATGACCTCTGTAATGGCAACATTTCTGGACAGGACCGGTGGGGTGCGGCTAAAAGCGGCAGGGACGGCCCCATATGGGTTGGTGAGGGCAGTGTATCGGCCCCGGGGGGAACGATCAACGCCGGTACGCCGGTTTTTTTGAATAGTGGGAACGGGACGGACCTTGGATCAGGGTATGGCCGACGAACTGGCGAGACTGGCGCCGCTGCTTTCGGGGCGGATCGGGCGCACCGTTGTGCTGGTCGGCCTGATGGGCGCGGGCAAATCCTGCGTCGGCCGTCGCCTCGCCGCCCGCCTGGGGCTGGACTTCCAAGATTCCGACGCCGAGTTCGAAGCCGCCTCGGGCAGCACCATCAGCGATTATTTCGCCCGCTTCGGCGAGGCGGCTTTCAGAGTGGGCGAGCGCAAGGTGATCGCGCGGCTGCTGGACGGTCCGCCGGTGATTCTGGCCACGGGCGGCGGCGCCTTCGTCGATCCCGCCACCCGCCAGCGCATCAAGGACACCGGCACCTCGGTCTGGATCCGCGCCGATCTCGAGCTTTTGCTCAAGCGCACCGTGGGCCGCGACCATCGCCCGCTGCTCAAGCAGGGCGACCCCAGGGAAATTCTCGGCCGTCTGATGGGTGCGCGCTATCCCATCTACGCCGAAGCGGACATTATCGTGGACTCCACCGATGAAGTCCCCGAGGCCACTGTGATCCGTGTCATGGAGGGCCTGATCACCTATCTCGATCCGGAGAAGAATTCATGAGTGCCGCCGCTGAACAGGTCCTGGTTGAACTGGGCGAGCGCTCGTATCCCATCCATATCGGCCCTGGCCTGCTGGACCGGGCGGGCGAACTGGTCAAGCCGAAGATGAAGGGCGGCCGTGCCCTGGTGGTGACCGACGCCAATGTGGCGCCCCACTATCTTGAACGGGTGCAAAGAAGCCTGGCCGAGGCCGGGGTGACCACCATGCACACCGTCATGCCCGCTGGCGAGCAGACCAAGGACTTCAAGCATCTGGAAGCCTTGCTGGACGCCATGCTGGAAGCGCGCTCCGAGCGCGGCATCATGGTGGTGGCCTTAGGGGGAGGCGTGGTCGGCGACCTGACCGGATTCGCTGCCGCCATCTTGCTGCGCGGCGTGGATTTCGTGCAGATCCCCACCACCTTGCTGTCCCAGGTGGACAGTTCTGTGGGCGGCAAGACCGGCATCAATACCCGCCAGGGCAAGAATCTGATCGGCGCCTTCCACCAGCCCCGGCTGGTCCTGGCCGATACCCAGGTGCTCGACACCCTGCCGCGCCGTCAGGTGCTGGCCGGTTATGCCGAGGTGGTCAAATACGGGGTGATCGACGACGAGCCGTTCTTTGCCTGGCTGGAAGCCAACGGCGCCAAGGTGATCGATGGCGATCTGGAGGCGCGGGGCTATGCCGTCGCCGCCTCGTGCCGCGCCAAGGCCCGCATCGTCGGCGCCGATGAGCGGGAAGGCGGCGTGCGGGCGCTGCTCAATCTCGGCCACACATTCGGCCATGCCCTGGAGGCCGAGACCGGCTTTTCCGACGAGATGCTGCACGGCGAGGCGGTGGCCATCGGCATGGTGATGGCGCTGCGCCTCTCGGTTCGCTTGGGTCTGGCGCCCGCCGCCGATGCCGAACGGCTGGAGCGGCACTTGACGGCTGTTGGCCTGCCCACGACCCTGCCCAAGCCCCGGCTATGGGCGGTGGACCGGCTGATCCATCACATGTCGGGCGACAAGAAGGTCAAGGACGGCAAGGTCACCTTCGTCATGGCCAGGGGTATCGGCAAAAGCTTCCTTACCCGCGACGTTCCGGAGACCGATCTGGCCTCCATGTTGGCGGAGATGGCGGCGGGGAGGTAGTGTCATGGATGAGAATACGCTTTCGCTGATCGCTATCATTCTCCTCCAGGCGATGTCGGCCTTCTTCGCCGGGTCGGAAACAGCCTTGACCGCCGTGTCCAAGCCGGTGATGCATCAGTTGGAGATGGACGGCTCGCGCCGGGCTCTGCTGGTCAACCGCTTGACCGATAAGCGGGACCGCCTGATCGGTTCGCTCCTGCTCGGCAATAATATGGTCAATATCTTGGCCTCTTCCCTGGCCACTGGGGCGTTGGTCAGCATGTTCGGCGACGCTGGTATCGCCTATGCGACGGCTGGCATGACGGTCATCGTGGTGATCTTCGGTGAGGTGCTGCCCAAGACCTACGCCATCTACCACGCCAATCGCACAGCTCTGCTGGTTGCCGCTCCGGTTACCGGCGTGGTCTGGGCGCTGACGCCTTTCGTGCGGGCCATCGAAGCTGTGGTGCGTGGCGTGTTCCGCCTGTTTGGCGCCAGCTATGCCGCTTCGGTCACCTTGGAATCCTCCATGATGGAGCTGAAAGGCGCCATCGAGGTTCATGCTGGCGAGGACGAGGTGCGCGAGGAGCGGCGCATGCTGCGCTCGATCCTGGAACTGGGTGATGTGGAAGTCGGTCAGGTGATGACCCACCGGCGCGGCGTGGTCACCGTGGATGCCGGGCTGCCTGCCCCGGAAATCCTGGAACTGGTGGTCAACTCGCCCTTTTCCCGCGTGCCCCTGTGGAAAGACGATCCTGACAATATCGTCGGCGTGGTCCATGCCAAGGATCTATTGCGCGCCCTTCGCGCCCTGGAGGGGGAGGCGGACAATCTGGACGTGGTCGAACTGGCCTCGACTCCCTGGTTCATCCCCGATTCCACCACGCTGCTCGAACAGTTGCAGGCCTTCCGGTCGCGGCGCGAGCATTTCGCCCTGGTGGTGGATGAATACGGCACCCTGATGGGCGTGGTGACCCTGGAAGACATTCTGGAAGAGATCGTCGGCGACATCGTCGACGAACACGACGTGGCCGTGGCCGGGGTGCGGCCCCAGTCGGACGGGTCCTATATCGTCGATGGTTCGGTCACCATCCGCGATCTCAATCGTCAGTTCGAGTGGCGCCTGCCCGACGAAGAGGCCGCCACCATCGCCGGTCTGATCCTGCACGAAGCCCGGCAGATTCCCGATGTGGGCCAGGTGTTCCGCTTTTACGGCTTCCGCTTCGAGATCGCCCGGCGGCAACGCAACCAGATCACCTCCATCCGCGTGATGCCCCCGGCCCCGGCTGTTCAGGACTGACACCAAAACCCGATGAGCGGAACTCATCTGGATTTGGTTAGGCCCAAGGGGCCGCGCCGCTTATGCGGCGGGAGGCAAGGGCGCCCGCGTCCGCCCGCCGATTGAGGGCGATCCAGATGATCAGTTCCGATCATCTGGATTTGGTATGAGTGACCCCATTCACATCCCGTTAACTCCACATATGGTATTACAATCGGGTGACGGGGACGATTTGTTGTCGACAAGCCGACTCCGCGTTGGTTAAGGTTTCTGCGGGCTGTAATCGCGGACGGAGGAAGCTTCGTTGATTCGCTGCTTTGACCGAGCACCGGAAGGCTTTTCCGGACAAGGGCGTCCGCCGCAGGCGGGCCGCAGCGAAGTCTGCCCCTCATCTCCAGGGTCTCTCGTGTCGAGAGGCCCTTTTTTGTTGCCCCCTTTCCTCTGCCATTTCAAAGGAGTCCCAGATGGCCAAGCGCGCCACGCGGATTGCCGCGTCCAAGAATGAGCCGGTGGTAACCCTGTATCCCGACCAGGGTGGGTGGAGCCCGCTGGGCGAAGACGACCAGCATCGCGAGCAAAGCTATGTGCGCAAGGTCCGCCCCCAGGGCGACAATCAGCGCCGTCTGCTCAAGGCCATCGGCGACGGCAACCTGACCGTGGCCCTGGGACCGGCCGGAACGGGCAAGACCTATCTGGCCATCTCGGCGGCGGTGGAGGCCTTCGAGGAAGGCCGGGTGGCGCGCATCATGCTGTCGCGCCCGGCGGTGGAAGCCGGGGAATCCCTGGGCTTCCTTCCCGGTGACTTGCAAGAGAAGCTGGCGCCCTATCTGCGCCCCCTCTACGACGCTCTTTCGGACCGCCTGGGGGGCAAGCGGCTGCGCGCCCTGCTGGCCGACGGCTCCATCGAGATCGCGCCCATCGCCTATATGCGGGGACGCACGCTCAACAACGCCTTCATCGTCATCGACGAGGCGCAGAACTGCACCTATGGCCAGATCAAGATGTTGCTGACCCGGCTGGGATGGCATTCCACCATGGTCCTGACCGGCGACCCGGATCAAAGCGATTTGCTGCCCGGCATGTCGGGACTGGCCGATATCGCCGCCCGGCTTTCCGAACTGCCCGATGTGGCGGTGATCACGCTGGATGAAAAAGACATCGTCCGCCACCCGCTGGTGGCCAGCATGCTGACGGTGCTGTAGGCAAGAGGGGGGCGCGAAGGGGCTGGCCCCTTCGCGCCCCCCGTTCTCTCAGATGCCGCAAAGCTTGTGCGGGCCGATATCCAGGTGCAGATGGTCGGCGTGCAGGGCGTTGTGGTTGGGTGTGAGCACCACGTTGAAGTGCTCGCACGAGGCGCGCGCCACCGCTTGCAGGAATTCGCTTTTCTTGCCAGCGCCGCGCCAATCCTTCTTCACCGAGATCATGGTGCCGTCGGCCAGTTCGAAGCCGCCCACGTCGATGGCCTGGCCCTTGCCGTGTTCCGACAGACGGCCGCCGCGGCTGCCTGAATCGGCGGTGGCCACATTGGTTTCTGTGCGGCGCGTGCGGCAGTTATAGGTGCCCATGTGGTGAAGCTTGGCGACGCGTTGCCCCAGGATGCGCTGGGCGGCGGCCTGAACCACCTGGGTCTCGAAGCGGTCGACGGTGCGCGCCATGGAACACGACATCACGCCGGGCCGGTTCCAGGAGGCTTGAGAATCGGCGGTCACCTTGACCGGATTGGCGACGGAACACGATCCCGGCGTGCCGAACGGCGCCTGGGTCTCAAAGGCGACGCGGTGATCGCGCAGATCCTTCAGACAGGCGGAATCGGGATCGAGAATGGGAGGCGGCGCGGGCCGCGGTGGCGGCGATGAGCAGGCGCCGACCAAGAGCAGGGCAAGGATTGAAACAGTAAGACGATGGGGCAAGGTCGCGCACCGGCAAGACCAGAATTGGAATATCTAGCGGAATTCTGGGCTGAATGTCACGAAATATCGGGTGCATTCAAAATCAGGGCGCTGAATATTAATAAGAGGTTAACCGCGTGCCGTCCCGTGCTCAACGCAGACGCGCATCGCGCCGGATATCCAATTTGGGATGGCTATGCTATCCTTATTGTCCGTATTGCCGGACTGGAGGGAGCTGACCATGACCTTGCGAATCGCGTCAATTATGGCTGGGGCGTTGGCTCTGCTTGCCGCCGGGGGCGCCTCGGCCAAGGAACCGCCGGTCAGCTTTGCCGAGGATATTCTGCCCATTCTTCAGGTTCGTTGTTCCGTTTGCCATCAGAAGGGCGCCGAGGGCTTTGAGAAGAGCGGGTTCGACCTGACCAGTTATGAGGGCCTGATGAAGGGCACCAAGTTCGGGCCCATGGTGGTTGCTGGCGATCCGACGACCAGCAATCTGATGGTTCTGATCGACGGCCGCGCCGACAAGTCCATCCAGATGCCCCACGGCAAGAAGAAGCTGACCTCTTGCGACCGCGACCTTATCCGGCGCTGGATCAAGCAGGGCGCCCAGAACAACTGACGGGCGGGCAAAACCGCCGCCCGCCGCGGGCGGCGGTTTTGAACGGGCTCAGCCCAGCTTGACCGCCGTGCCGTTGGCCGAGACGATCAGCATGGTCTTGCCGTCGCCGCCGATGGTCTCGTAATCCAGGTCAACCGCAACCACCGCGTCGGCGCCCAGTTGGGCGGCCTGGGCCGTAAGATCGCCCAGGGCGGCCTCCTTGGCCTCGCGCAGGATGTTTTCGTAAGAGCCCGATCGGCCGCCGACGATGTCGCGCACGCTGGCCAGCATGTCGCGGAAGATATTGGTGCCCATGACGGCGTTGCCGCAGACGATGCCCAGATAGGCGGTGATGCGCTTGTCCTCGACGGAATCGGTGGTGGTGATGATCATCATTGCCTCGTGCTCTTGACCGCTTAGGCCGAGGTCATCACACTCCATCTCCCTTTGCCAGGAGAAAACCGCCATGACCGATCAGCCCGTCGCCATCGGGGTCGTCACCATCTCTGACCGCGCCAGCCGGGGGGTCTATGAGGACAAGGGCGGCCCGGCCATCATTGCCGAGATGAACCGCTTTCTGTCCACGCCCTGGCGGCCGGTGGCGCGCGTCGTCGAGGACGAGCAGGCGTTGATCGAGGCGACCTTGAAGGAACTGGCCGATGTGGAGGGCTGCTCCCTGATCGTCACCACGGGGGGCACCGGCCCGGCGCCCCGCGATGTGACGCCCGAGGCTACCGAAGCGGTCTGCGACAAGATGATGCCGGGTTTTGGCGAACTGATGCGCGCCGAGAGCCTGAAGGTGGTCCCCACCGCCATCCTGTCGCGCCAGACGGCGGGAATCCGTGGGAGGAGCCTGATCATCAACCTTCCGGGCAAGCCCTCGGCCATCGCCGATTGCCTGAATGCGGTGATGGCCGCGGTGCCCTATTGCATCGATCTGATCGGCGGCGCCTTCATCGACACCAATCCGGCGGTTTGCAAGGCCTTCCGGCCCAAGAAATAGAACATAAAGAGTCGGAAAGCGGGCGCCGGGCCGCCCCAATCCCGCTTTTCTCCGTATTTTCGTCTCGGGAAAAGTACACTGAGGCGAAGCCGAAGGACTTTTCCCGAAGGTCTAAGCCGGGAAGGTGACCGACACCACCGTTCCCTCGTCCACGAAGATGTGGGAGCGCCCGCCCAACTGGCGCGACAGGGCGCGGATCAGGCCGATGCCGATGCCACGGCCCGGCTTGTCGGGCATGCCGACCCCGTTGTCGCGGACCGTGAAGTGCCATTCGCCCGCTTCGCGCATCAGGGTGATCCAGATGGTGCCGCGCCGCCCGTCGGAAAAGGCGTGCTTCATGGCGTTGGACAAAACCTCGTTGGCCAGCATGCCGAGCGGCACGGCGCGCTCCAGATCAAGGATTCCTTCCACCTCGACCTCGACGGTGACGCCGCCCGGCGACGAGGAATAAGACCCGGCCAGAGCCTCGGCCAGCTTGCCGAAATAGGTGCCCAAATCCACATTGGAGGCTAGATTGCGTTCGTAAAGGGTCTGGTGCACCAGACCCATGGAATGGATGCGGTCCAGCGCGTCCTTCAGCGTCGCCTTCACCTTCTCGTCGGTGACGTGCAATGACTGCATGGTCAGCAGGCTGGAAATGACCTGAAGATTGTTCTTCACCCGGTGGTGGACTTCCTGGAAGAGAACGTCCTTTTCCGTCAGGGCATTGGTCAGCTCACGGGTGCGGCGTTCGCCTGTGGTCAGCAGCCGCGCCTCGTGCCGCAGGCTTTCGCTGGTGATGGCCGCCAGGATCAGCATCAGCGCCATGGCCGTGACGAACAACAGGGCATTGCGCCGGCTGCGGATTTCCCATTCGCGGAAAACCGCCTCGATGGGCGTGCCCGAGGCGACAACCATCTCCATATCCGTGAGATTGCGGAACGCCACCAGCCGCTCGATACCGTCCACGACCGAGGTGGACCGGAATACGCCAGCCTGTTCCCGGGCGAAATCGGTGAATGGCGCCTTGGTGGTGTCGAAGCGGGTAAAGGTGGCCTCGGGCAGGGGATAGCGGGCCACCAGGCCGCCATCCGTGTGCGAGACCAGGAAGATGGATCGCGGCTCGGGCTGCATGTCGCGATAAAAGCCGATGAAGTAGTCGGTGTTGATGGCGATCTCCGCCACGCCCCGGGGCCGCCCCCCGCCGCCGGGAATGGCCCGGCTGAAGATGATGACCCGTCCCTGGTCTCCGCGTCCGGGCACCACGGCACTCATCACCGTGTGGTCCGGGCGCTTCATGGCGCGGGTGAAATAGTCGCGCTGAATCGCATTGGCGGCAAACAGGCCCAGGCGGTCGATGGCCAGAACAGGGTCTCCGCGTTCGTCGTGAATGGCGGCGCCGACGCCGTGGGGCAGGCTGGTCAGGAGATTATCCAGCCACTCCCGATCCTTGCCCGAGGCTCTGAGATCCGCCAGCGGCCGATCGCCCAGATGGGCGATGACGGTGCCCAGATGGGCGTGGCTGGCGCCATGGGCCGCGCGCGTATGGGATTCCACCAGACGGGCCGACAGGCGGAGATTGGTGCTCCAATCGGCCAGGGTCGCCTGATAATCGAACCAGGTCAGGGTCGCCAGTCCGGCTATGCCGCCCAGTACCGCGATGGCGATGATCAGGGCCAGCAGCAGCCGGGGACGCGGCAATCGCGACGGCCGGGCGGCATCAGGCTCCTTTTCCCCGTAGCCGCCAGCCATGCTCACCTCATCCGGCGGCGGCCGCCCGCAGGCTCGGCCTCGTCATCGAACAGGGAGGTCAGCTGGCGCATCATGGTGCCGCCCAGTTCCTCGGCATCCATGATGGTGACGGCGCGGCGGTAATAGCGGGTGACGTCGTGGCCGATGCCGATGGCCACCAGTTCCACCGGCGAGCGGTTCTCGATGAAGGCGATGACGTCGCGCAGATGCTTTTCCAAAGTATTGCCGGGATTGGCCGACAAAGTGGAATCGTCCACCGGCGCGCCGTCCGAAATGACCATCAGGATGCGGCGCTGTTCCGAGCGCGAGATCAGGCGGTCATGGGCCCATAACAAGGCCTCGCCGTCGATATTCTCCTTCAAGATGCCTTCTCTGAGCATCAGGCCCAGATTGCGGCGCACGCGGCGCCACGGCGCGTCGGCGGCCTTGTAGACGATGTGGCGCAGATCGTTGAGGCGGCCGGGATTGGTGGGCTTGCCCTCGGCCTGCCACTTCTCGCGCGCACTTCCGCCCTTCCAGGCCCGTGTGGTGAAGCCCAGCACCTCAACCTTGACGCCGCAGCGTTCCAGGGTGCGGGCTAAGATATCGGCGCTCATGGCGGCCACGGTGATGGGCCGGCCGCGCATGGAACCGGAATTGTCAATGAGCAGGCTGACCACCGTATCGCGGAAATTGGTTTCCTTCTCGATCTTGAAGGACAGCGAGTGCATGGGATTGGCGACGATGCGGGCCAGACGCCCGGTGTCGAGCATACCCTCCTCCAGGTCGAAATCCCAATTGCGGGTCTGCTGGGCCATCAGCTTGCGCTGCAGGCGGTTGGCCAGTTTGGCCACCACGCCTTGCAGATGGGAAAGCTGCTGGTCCAACTGTCGGCGCAGGCGGTTCAGCTCTTCGGGTTCGCACAGATCCTCGGCGGTGACGATCTGGTCGTACTGGGTGGTGTAGGGCTTATAGGGCTGGTCCTGAAAGGCGCGCGAATTGGACAGCTGCTCTTGGGCTTGCTTGGACGGGCCGCCCGGTTCCTCGGTGCCCGAGCCGGTCAGCATCATTTCCTCACCGGAATCGCTGCCTTCGTCCTCGCCGCTGCCCTCGGAAGAGCCCGGAGCCTGGGTGTCGCCCTCCTGCTGCGGGCCCTGGCCCTCCTGCTCGCCTTCCTTTTCCTGGCCAGCGCCCTGGGCGTCCTGTTCCTGGCTGCTTTGCTCGGAATTTTCGGAATCCTCGGCTTCGGAGGCCTGATCGGTTCCGAAATCCAGGTCGCTCAGAAGTTTGTGCAGCCCCTTGGCGAAGGCCTCCTGATCGCGCAGCAGGTCCTTGAGGCTGTCCAGCGTGGGACCGGCCTTGGCCTTGACCTCGTCGCGCCACAGATCCACGGCCGTCCTGGCCGATGGCGGCGGCTCCAGCCCGGCGAAGATCTCGCGGGCGATCAGGCGCATGGCGTCGGCCAGGGGCACCTGTTCGCGCCTGACGGCACGGTCCAGGCCTTCGGCGCGGGCCTTGACCTCCAGCACTTCGGCGATATTGAGGGCGGCGCCGGGCATCAGCCGCGCCCCCAGGGCCTCGACGCGGGCCTGCTCGACCATGTCGTAGATCTTGCGGGCGTCGGGCAGCTGCGGCATGCGCCGCACATGCACCGTGTCGTCGTGATAACGCAATCTCAGCGCGATGGCGTCGGCGGTGCCGCGCAACCGGGCCAGATCGGCGGGCAGGATGGTCCGCGGCGGCGCGGGCAGCCGGATCTCGGTGCCGCGCACGCTGCCGTTTCCGGCGGCAAAGCCCACATCCAGATCATTATGGCCCGACATGGCCTTCAGCGTGGCGGCGGTGGTGCGGCGGATGGTGTCGCCGATGCTTTCGCCCCTGCCGCCGTCCAAGGCCTTCGCGTTCTGTGACACTATCCGGTCCGCCCTCAAGCCAGCATGCGGGCGGGCCCGTCGGGCAGGTCCGTGCCGAAGCAGCGCTGGTAATACTCGGCCAGGATGGGCCGCTCGACCTCGTCGCACTTGTTGAGGAAGGTCACGCGGAAGCCATAGGAATGGTCGCCGAAGATGCGGGTGTTCTCGGCCCAGGTGATCACCGTGCGCGGGCTCATCACCGTGGAGATGTCGCCGTTCATGAAGCCCTGGCGGGTGAGATCGGCCAGCATCACCATCTTGGAGACCAGATCGCGGCCCTCCGGCGTGTCGTAATCCTTGAGCTTGGCCACCACGATGGAACATTCATCGTCATGGGCCAGATAGTTCAAGGTGGCGACGATGTTCCAGCGGTCCATCTGGCCCTGATTGATCTGCTGCGTGCCGTGATAAAGGCCCGTCGTGTCGCCCAGACCCACCGTATTGGCGGTGGCGAACAGGCGGAAGGCGGCGTGGGGCCGGATCACCCGGTTCTGGTCGAGCAGCGTCAGGCGGCCTTCCACTTCCAGCACGCGCTGAATCACGAACATTACGTCGGGACGCCCGGCGTCGTATTCGTCGAAGACCAGGGCGCAGGGGTGCTGCAGCGCCCAGGGCAGCATGCCTTCGCGGAATTCGGTGATCTGCTTGCCGTCCTTGACCACGATGGCGTCCTTGCCGATCAGGTCGATACGGCTGACATGGCTATCCAGATTGACGCGGATGCACGGCCAATTGAGGCGGGCCGCCACCTGCTCGATATGGGTGGACTTGCCGGTGCCGTGATAGCCCTGGACCATGACGCGGCGGTTGAAGGCGAATCCGGCCAGAATGGCCTTGGTGGTGTCGGGGTCGAAGCGATAGGCCGGGTCCACGTCGGGCACATGCTCGCTGCCCACCGAGAAGGCGGGGACCAACATGTCGATGTCGATGCCGAACACTTCGCGGGCGGAGATTTCGGTATCGGGCATGGCCAGGGGGTGGTCGGAGGCAAGCGGGCTTTGATTCTTGGAGGTCATACTCTCGTCCTTGGGGGATGCGCCTTATTGGCTCAGACTGAGCTTCAAGGTGTTGTAGGCTTGGTTGATGCGCTTGAAGCGCTCCTCGGCTTCCTTGTCGCCATTATTGGCGTCGGGATGGTGCTGCTTGACCAGCTCCTTGTAACGGGCCTTCAGCATATCGTTGTTCAGCGGCGGCGAGAGTTCCAGGACTCTCATGGCCTCTTCCTCGGGCGTGGCGGTGCGGGCCTTGGGCCGCGCCTCCTCGGTGGCGGCATCCTCGAAGACTTCGAAAGGGTCGTGGATGGTATAGGCGAATTTGCGCTTGGCGCCCTGGATGCCCAGCGGCCAGGTGGGGCGCTGCCAGGTGGTGTCCTTGCGCAGTTCGGCCTCGATCTCCTCGGTGCCCATGCCGGCATAGTAGTTCCAGGCCGAATTATATTCGCGCACATGCTCCAGGCAGAACCAGTAGTAATCGGTCAGCCGGTCGCGGGCCTGGGGGGCGCGGTACTCTCCGTGCTCGGCGCAGCCGGGATGGTCGCACCGGCGTAGAGCCGGTTGCGCCGGAGCGGGGCCGAAGGCCGGCCGCCAGGATCTGCGGGCGTTGGTCGCTTTCATGGCACCGGTCATAATGGAGGCTCGCCCGCCCCAAGGCAAGGCGTGAGCGGCGCAATCGAGCGCTTCCCATCCGCCACTTGACGCAGGCGTCCTTTGGCCCCAATTGGGGAAGGTTGCATATTGGCGAGAGGATACGAAGGATGCTGGTGGCCGAGATCATGAAGCGCAAGATCGAGGAAGCGCTGAAGCCGACGCGGCTGGACGTGGCCGACGATTCCCAACGGCATGCCGGTCATGCTGGGCATCATCCCGGCGGGGAAAGCCATTTCACCGTGACCATCGTGTCCGCGGCCTTCGAGGGCGTCGGCCGCATCGAACGCCATCGCAAGGTTAATGCCTTGCTGGCCGAGGAACTGGCGGGACGGGTTCATGCCCTGGCGCTGACCCTGATGACCCCGGATGAAGAGGCGCGCAGGCTTTAGTGCCGCCGCCTCTCACTTCACCTTAACGTCCATCATTTCCAAGTTCCGTCGCGCCGTATCGGCGACGGCGCTTTCCGGGGCGGCGGCGATGGCTTTCAGCCAGTCCTCGCGCGCTCCGGCGTTGTTTTCCTCCAGGCGGCGGATGATGCCGCGTTCAAGCAAAGCATCGGGAAATGATGGGTCGAGGACCAGGGCGCGGGCCAGATCGTCCTTGGCCAATTCCAGTTTGTCCAGGTAGCGATAAGCCACCGCACGCAGCACCATGGCCTCGATGCGGTTGGGTTGAACCTTGAGCAGGGGCGATAGCAGGTCGACCACCTCGGCGTAATGGCCAACCGAGGCCAGGGTCACCGACTTGTCCAGCAGCAGTTCGGGATGGCCCGGCATCAGCTTCAGCGCCGTGTCCTGATCGGCCAGGGCCTGTTGCGGTTTGCCCGCCAGCAGCCAGGCCTGTCCCGCCTGGGCCAGCATTTCGGCGCGCAAGGCTTCCTCGCGCCGGCTGAGTCCCGCCAGGGATTCCAGCCGTTTGGCCGCTTCCTCGTATTTGCCCAGACCGATCAGCGCCACCGCCGCGCAATGGCGCGCCGGTTCGCCGCCGCCCAGCGAGGCCCAGGCGAGGGCCTCCTCCCACCCTTCCTCCGGCTTGGCGCGGGCCAGGGTCAGGCAGGTGCGGTATTCCATCTTGGGGTTGATGGTCTCGGCCGGAGCCGGGGTGGAGAGCCACAGCAGAGCAAGCGGCAGCAGGGGGATGGCGCGCAGTTTCATGGAGGCGTAGTCTCGCCAATTGTACGCCGGGCGCAAGGACAGAGAGATGGCCAAGCGATTTTTCCTGTTCGGACTAGGCTTTTCCGGTCGTGTGATCGCCCGGAATCTGACGCAGGCGGGCTGGTCCGTGATGGGCACCACCCGGTCGGGCGAGGCGGTGGATTGCCCCGGTGTTGAGGTCTTGGCGTTCGATCGCGGCCATCCTTTGCCGCCCGGATGCCTGACGGGCGTGGATGCCGTGCTGTCCTCGGTGCCGCCCGACAGCCAAGGCGATCCGGTGCTCGATCACATGGCCGAGTCCATCCGGGCGGCGGCTCCCGCCTGGATCGGCTATCTCTCCACCACCGGCGTCTATGGCGATCATGGTGGAGCCTGGGTCGACGAGGAGACGGCACCCCATCCGAACCTTGACCGCTCGCGCCGACGGCTGGCCGCCGAGACAGGCTGGCGGGATCTGGGCGCGCAGATTTTCCGGCTGGCGGGGATTTACGGCCCTGGCCGTTCGGCGGTGGATACGGTGCGGGAGGGCCAGGCGCGGCGCGTGGTCAAGCCGGGCCAGGTGTTCAGCCGTATCCATGTGGAGGATATCGCGGCCGCTGTACTGGCCTCGCTGGATCGTCCCAATGCGGGGGCCGTCTACAATCTGTGCGACGACGATGCCGCGCCGCCCCAAGAGGTCATCGCCTATGCCTGCGCCCTGCTGGGGGTGGAGCCGCCGCCGGAGATCGCCTGGGAGGAGGCCAAGGCCACCCTGTCGCCCATGGCGCAGAGCTTCTACGCCGACAACAAGCGCGTTCATAACGGCAAGATGAAGGCGGAGCTTGGGGTTCGTCTGGCCTATCCCAGCTACCGCGAAGGGCTGAAAAGCTGCCTGTAGCCCTGTCACGGGGCGTCGGGTATCACTTCGTCTTGGACGGGGCTTCGGCGGGCGCGGCGGCGGCTGGCAGCTTGGCGCTCGTACCGCGCACAGCCTTGGTCACCGCCATGCCCGCGGCGAAGGCGGGGTTGAGATAGGGGCTGCGGCCTTCGGCGACGCGCACGGGCTCTAACCCCATTCCCTTGAGGCAGTCATAAATTTCGCGAAGTTCCGCGGGTCCCAGCATCGTCATTCCTCAAGGCATCGATTGCCTGGGAGACAGTCTGCACCGAATCGGGGGCGGATTGCGACAGGATTTTGTGCAATGCAGCATCGCCCACGCATCAATGCCTTTTCCGGCCTTGGGTGGGGCAGACAAAAAAGTGGCGGGACCCGGCTCATCGCCGCGTCCCGCCCAATGTCAGGGAGACAAAGCAGTAATGAGCATTGTGGTACCAGAATGCCGGATTCAGGTCAAGAGAAAATCATCCGGGCCGTTCCAGACCCTCCCACGGGGGGAGGGTCTGGTTCCTACGACCTAGATGATCGCGACCGTATCCGCCTGCGGGCCCTTCAGCCCCAGGGTGGTGGTGACGCGAACGCGCTGACCGGATTCCAGGGTCTTGATCCCGGAACGCTCCAGCGCCTTCACATGCACGAACACATCCTTGCCGCCTTCGTCGCAGGCCACGAAGCCAAAGCCCTTCTCGGCGGAGAAGAACTTGACCACGCCCTCGACGGTCTCGGTCGGGCCGCGCTCTTCCCGGCGCGGGGCGCGCGGGGTGGCGGTGGTGCTGTCCACTTCATGGACCATCACCACTTGCGGGCCGCGCTGTCCGGCGCCCAGGTCGACCACCAGGGTGGCGCCTTCGGCGACCTGGGTCAGGCCTGCGCGCTCGAGCGCGGAAATGTGCAAGAAGGCGTCCGGGCTGCCATCGGAGGGGGCGACGAAGCCGAAGCCCTTGGAGGCATTGAACCACTTCACAGTGGCGCTGACGTTCGCCTGACTGACCATCTGACGGTCAAAGGAGCTGGGCGCCATCGGCCGCGCAGGACGCGGGTCGAAGGCCGGCTCGCCAAAGTCATCCCGACGACCGCGACCGCGCTCGCCCCTGCCATGATTATCTCGGTTCCATGCCATGTGTCATTCTCGTCGTAAGTAAACAAAATCCCCCGCACCCACGCGAGGGCATTCCGCCCGGCTCTTCAGCGCCTAGGTCAGCCTGAACTTATATCATTACCTGAGAATTCGGCGTCCGCATAGGGGGTTACGGGGCGCGAAAGGCTTCCGTTTCATTATTTTTTCGTGCTGCACTGCGGTCTGGGCGGGGAATTAGCCGGTGCAACCCCATGATCAGACCCACGACGATTACGCCCGAATAGGCGACATCAGAGAGAAAATGCCCGCCTTGGGCTATCCTGACCAGCCCCATGGCCAGACCGAAGCCCAAACCCGCCATGACGGCGATCCGGCGGCGCCGGGGCGGCGCCATGAGGGCCAGGGAGACGGTCCAGAACCCCAAAGCCGCGTGGCCCGAGGGGAAAGAGCAGTTATCGGGGCACTGGTCCGAGATGATCAGGGGCGGCGTATAGCGAAGGGCGGGCGTGTGTCCGGCATTGAACTCGGCGATGGTCGAAGGGCGTGGCCGCCCCCAATTGTCCTTGAGAACCACATTGACCATCAGGCCCGGACCCAGGGCCAGGGAAACCACCACGAGCAGCGCCTTGCGCGGATCAATCCCGGCGACGGGGCGCTTGAGAAGCGCCGAGGCCGCTCCGCCCAGGGCGATCAGCCCGGCGGCGATGAACAGGAAGATGGGCAGAGTCTTGCGGGCGAACTCGCCCAGGGGGTGGACGCGAAAGGGAAAGCCGCGTCCCGCCGCGTCGTAGAACAGCGCCGAAGTCCCGATGTCGATGGCGGGAAACAGGGTCAGGGGAACCAGGGCCGCCAAGGCCCAGGTCCATGGATTACGAAGCAGGGATGCCCCCATCAGCCGTCCTCGAGATGGAACAGTCCCGACAGGCCGATCAGTCCGGCGAACAGCGGCGGCGTCCAGGCCGCCAGGGTCTGGGGCAGGGTGGCCGACAGGCCCAGGGCATAGATCACCTTGGAGAAGAAATAGACGGCGAAGCCCGCGGCCACGCCGCCGCCGATGCGGGCCAGCAGGCCGCCCGACCGGGTGTTGGGTCTCAGCGAGAAGACCGCCGCCATCAGCACCATGCCGCAATAAAGCACAGGCGAGGCCAGCAGGGATTGCAGGTAAAGGCGATGCTTGTTGGCGGTGAAGCCCGCCCGCTCGAAAAAGCGAATGAAGCCGGGCAACTGCCAGAAGGACAAGGTCTCGGGCGAGGCGAAATTATCGTGGATGCGGTCCAGCGTCAGCTGGGTGGGGATACGCATCTTTTCCTTGAATACCGAGGGCTTGCCGCCTTCCATCACCCAGGCGCGGCGCACCTCGAAGGCTCCGTCTTCCAGACTGGCGGTCTCGGCGGCGATGCGCTGATAAAAATGGTCGGGGCGATCATAAAGGAAGAAGTGTGCGTCCCGGATATGCAGAACCAGCCCTTCCTGGCGCACCGTTTCCGAGTGGACCACCATTTCGCCGTCATCATGGGGCTCGCGCAGCCACAGACCGACCTCGGAAATGTCGAAGGCGCTGGACTTGGCGGCCAGCAATTCGTCCTGCAGCCGCTCATAGCGGCTGTACATGGCCGCCGCCATGGGATTGAAGGTGGTGATCTCGAAAATTCCGAACATCCCGGCCACGGCCAGGACCGGCGTGATGAATTGCCAGGCCGAGATTCCGGCGGCGCGGGCCACCACCAGTTCATGGGTGCGGGTCAGACGCCAGAAACACACCATGGCGCCGATCATCACCGCGAAGGGCAGAATGGTGTGCAGCATCTGCGGCAGCTTCAGGAAGGCCATCAGCATGATGGGGCTGATGCCCAGTTCCGGGCGACCGGCGGCGCGGCGGATCAGTTCGATCACGTCGAACAGCAAGATGATCCCCAGAATCACCAGCAACACCGTGGCGAAAGCCGAAGCGAATTGCCGCCCGATATAGCCGCTCATGATGGGGGATAAACGCATGATGTCCGAATTCGGTGTGGTCCGAGGAAAGCGGAGTATAGAGCTTTCGCCCGTCTCCGTGTCATAAACCTTTTCGGCTTATGGAAGGAAGAAAGGCGATGGTTACGCTGACGCGCATCTATACCCGCTCGGGCGATAAGGGCAAGACCTCACTGGGCGACGGCACCAGAGTGGGCAAGCACGATCTCAGGGTCGAGGCCTATGGCACGGTGGACGAGGCCAATGCCGTCCTCGGACTGGCCCGGCTGCATGCGGGCCCCGAGATGACGCCTCTGCTGGAAAGGGTGCAAAACGACCTCTTCGATCTGGGGGCCGATCTGTGTACTCCGGCCGCCGCCGACGAGGCCCCCGGCACCCGCCTGCGCATGGTCCAGGTCCAGGTGGATCGGCTGGAAGCCGAAATCGACGCCGCCAACGAAAGTCTGGCACCACTTTCCTCGTTCATCCTGCCCGCCGGTTCGCCCCTGGCCGCCCATCTCCATCACGCCCGGACCGTGGTCAGGCGCGCCGAACGCCTGATGGTCGCCCTGGCCGAGACCGAGGCGGTCAATCCCCTGGCGGTGATCTATGCCAATCGTCTGTCGGATCTGCTGTTCGTCTTGGCCCGCGTCGCCAACGGCAACGGGGCCGCCGACGTCCTGTGGGTTCCGGGGGGTGCGCGTTGACATCCCGAAACTCACGTCATATTGTGCGATGCAATAGTAAATTCCGCCCGGCGATGCCGATTAATTCGCTTTTCGTTAGAGGGTTGAAAAACAAATGAAAGTCCTGGTCGCGATCAAGCGGGTGATCGACTACAACGTCAAGATTCGGGTCAAGTCGGATGGTTCGGGTGTGGAGACCCAGAATGTGAAGTTCTCCATGAACCCCTTCGACGAGATCGCGGTGGAAGAGGCCGTGCGCCTCAAGGAAGCGGGCAAGGCCGCCGAGGTTGTGGTGGTGTCCGTGGGCCCCGCCGCCTGTTCCGAGACGCTGCGCACCGCGCTGGCCATGGGCGCTGATCGCGGCGTTCTGGTGCAGTCCGATGACGAGGTTCAGCCTCTGGCCGTGGCCAAGGTCTTGAAGGCCCTGGCCGCCAAGGAGGCCCCCGGCCTGATCATCCTGGGCAAGCAGGCCATCGACGACGATTCCAACCAGACCGGCCAGATGCTGGCCGCCCTGCTGGGCCAGCCCCAAGGCACCTTTGCCTCCAAGCTGGAAATCGGCGCCGATGCCGTCACCGTCACCCGCGAGGTGGATGGCGGGTTGGAGACGGTGTCCTTGAAGCTTCCCGCCGTGGTCACCACCGATCTGCGCCTCAACGAGCCGCGCTATGCCAGCCTTCCCAACATCATGAAGGCCAAGAAGAAGCCCATCGACACGGTCTCTCCGGCCGATCTGGGCGTCGACGTCAGCCCTCGCCTGGTGACGCTGAAGGTCGAGGAGCCGCCCAAGCGCAGCGCCGGTATCAAGGTGGCCGACGTGGCCGCCCTGGTGGACAAGTTGAAGAACGAAGCCAAGGTGATCTGACGCAATCATGGGGCATGGCCGGGCGATCGCCCGGACCCATTTGGGGCTTGTGCCCCAACCCCCCTTTGAATTCAAAAGGGGTCCGGGGTTTTCCCCGGTGGGGGTGCGGGGCGCAAGCCCCGACATGGCCAGGACAAGGAACGACAAGACATGACCATTCTGGTTATCGCCGAACATGAGGGTGGCGCTCTCAAGCCCGCCACGCTGAACACCGTTACCGCCGCCGCCAAGATCGGCGGTGATATTCATGTTCTCGTCGCAGGCTCCGGCATCGGTGCGGTGGCCGAGGCTGCCGCCAAGATCAGCGGTGTGGCCAAGGTGCTGAGCGCCGATTCCGCGCTTTACGCCCATCATCTGGCCGAGCCCCTGGCGGCGCTGATCACTGGTCTGGCCAGTGGCTATTCCCACATCCTGGCGCCCGCCACCTCGGTGGGCAAGAATGTCAGCCCGCGCGTCGCCGCCCTGCTGGACGTGGCGCAGATCTCCGAGATCACCGCGGTGGTGTCCGCCGACACTTTCGTGCGGCCCATCTATGCCGGTAACGCCCTGGCCACGGTGCAGTCCAAGGACGCGATCAAGGTGATCACCGTGCGCGCCACCGGCTTCGAGGCCGCCGCCCAGGGCGGTTCCGCCCCGGTGGAAAGCGTGGCGGCGGGTGCCGATCCGGCGCTGTCCTCCTTCGTCGGGCAACAGCTGTCCAAGTC